>JAABTE010000133.1 GCA_011390035.1 Desulfobacteraceae bacterium
ATAACATGCGGCGGCTGGTGGCGGGGACGGAGCCTCGAATGTAGATGGACAGAGTGGACAGAGTGGACAGAGTGGACGGAGTGGACAGGGGTGACGGAGTGGACAGAGTTTGGGGTATAGTGTTTCAGGCGTTGGAGGGTTTTTTTAACACCTGATGCGTGTTTTTGTCTAACCGGTCATTCGCCAGAGCAGGGCCAGGAGGCCCGCCAGCACGAAGTGGCTTTCCACCAGGAACTCCAGGCGGATGCCCGGCGGCATTCGCCGGTTCTCGTGGGCTCGCAGCACTATGAAAAGCCCGGCCGGGCAGGCGGCAAGGGGCAGGCTTAGAAACGGCAGAAGGCCCGCCAGCGGGGCTATAATCAGCGCGCCCGTGATGAACAGCAGGATTCGCTGAAGCAGCCGGAGGGTGGCCGCCTCCCCCAGTAGAAGGGGGATGGTGCCCTTGCCCACAATCCGGTCTCCCTGCATGTCCAGTGTGTCGAAAAAGGCCGTGCGGGCAAAGACCAGCCCCGTGGCGGCGGCAAAGACCAGCAGCCCGGTCGGCTCCAGCCGGCCCCAGGTGGACAGGGGCGGATAGACCGCCGTGACAACCCCCCAGGCCATGGCGATAAGCACGGTTTTGGCGCCGGGCAGGTCCCGGATGCGCCGGACCTTTCCGCCGGCCAGAAAGCCGGGGATGATCCGCATGTTGTAGGAAAGGCCCATCAGGCTCATCGCCAGCAGGATCAGAAAGGGCAGGCGGCCCGCGGCAAAGGCCATCAGCAGGCCGGCCGCTCCGGAAAGCACCGCCATGCACGCCAGGGGCAGCTTGTAGGCCTCGTAGAAGCGGCAGCGGTCCGGGTCGTTGTAGCGGTCCTCCTCCCGGCCCGTCAGGTGGTTCAGGATGTGCATGGACATCACGTACAGGATGGCGATGAGCATGTAGGGCCCGGGCCGGGGGATGCCCTGAAGCATGGCGCAGGCGTAGCAGAGGCTGCCCGCCCCGAGGGCCACGTAGATGTTGGTGAGCAGCAGCGTCCGCTGCAGGTTGAAAAGCGCCCGCCGGGCCCCCCATCCCCGGATGTCGGGAGGGGCCGTCTCCACCTGTCTAAACACGCGGCGGATGATCCAGTTGGGCGTGGAGGCCCCGGCGGTGATGCCCACGCACCGGGCGGCGGCCAGGGTTTTAGACACGGCCGGGTCATCCAGCTCTTTTTCGGTCTCCACATGAAAGACCGGCTTGCCCGCGGCCGCCCCGATCTCGGCCAGCCGCTGGGTGTTGCCGCTGTTTTTCCCTCCCACCACCACCAGGGCGTCCACCTGCCCGGCCAGCCGCTGAACCTCAGCCTGGCGCTTTTCCGTGGAGTCGCAGATGGTGTCGAAGACCCGGTATTCGGGATGATGGGCCGCCGCCCATTGGCGGACCTGTTCGTAAAAGCCGGTGTTCTGGGTGGTCTGGGCCACTATGATGGCCCGGTGGAAGGCGGGCAGGGCGCAAAGGGCCGCCATGTCTCCGGCCACATGACCCCGGTCGCGGGCGTAGCCCAGAAGCCCGATCACCTCCGGATGGTCCCGGTCGCCGATGATGATCACAGCGTTGCCGTCTCCGGCATGCCTGGCGATGATCCTCTGCACCTTTATTACCCGGGGGCAGGTGGCGTCTATGACCGTGAAGCCTGCCGCCTCCAGCCGCCCCCTGGCGTCCGGGGGCACGCCATGGGCGCGGATAAGCACCGTGCCGGCGCCTTTTTCCGGAATGTCCCGCAGGGCCCGGATGCCCTTTTCCGCCAGAAGATCGAGTACCTGGGGGTTGTGGATGAGCGGGCCATAGGTAAAAATGGGCGTGGCATGGTGGCCGGGGGCGTCCAGCACCATCTCCACGGCCCGGCGCACGCCCATGCAGAAGCCGGCGGTTTTGGCGATCAGTATTTTCATTGGAAACGCCTGAAAAGGGCTATCATGGGCAACGCTTATAAAGGGCTTGGCGGGGAGCGCCGAAACAGCGTCAGGCGCGGGCAAGGAGCTTTAAAAAGACCTTGTGGTCCACCAGCGACAGGGAATGGATGGCGGCCCGGATGAACTTCTGATCGCCGAAGATGCTCACCAGCGTCAGGCCGTCCTCCTCGGGGGTGACGGTGTCTACGGCCTCCATGATCAGTGTTTCCTTGTCGCCCTCGATCAGATAGGCGTTTGCCTCGCACATGGCGTTACGTCCTTTCTTTTTCCGCCCGGCCGTTAAAGTGGTCTTGGGTCGCCGGGCATAGCAGCGGCGCCAGATGGCTGTTGATGAGCGCGTCGATCAGGTGCGGCAGGGGCGCCCCCGACACCCCGGCGATGGCGATGTTCTCCTGGGTGAGGGGCAGCAGCAGCTTGGGGCAGGGGCTTGCCGCGATGGCCTCGGCCATTTTCGGCGTCAGCTCGCCCATCATGGAATGGGCCATCAGGATGCTCACCGGCCCGCAGATCACGTCTGCCGTGGGGGCGGTGCGGACGATGGCGTTTTCGCCGGAGGCGCCCCGGTTGGCCCGGGCCTTGAGCATCTGGGCCGTGGCGATGGCGTTGGTGCCCAGGGCCACGATCTCGATGGTCTCCTCGAACCGATCCTTGAGCTTTCGGATGAGGGCGCCGCCGATGCCGCCCCCCTGGCCGTCGATGACGCAGACACGGGCCGGGGCGCCGCTTGGGTTGTTGATTTGCAAATGGCTCATGAGATAATCTGTCTATCGCGAGTTGAGGATTTCCAGCAGCCGGTCCAGGTCCTCGTCCGAATAGAACTCCAGCTCCAGCCGGCCCTTTTTGCCCCGCCGCTGAATCCGCACCCTGGTGCCGAAGCGCCGGGAGAGGTTTTCGGCAAGATCCATGAAATAAAGGTCGTCCGACGAGGGGCCGGGCGGCTCGGGCCGCTTGCGCCGCTCCTTGAGTTCCGCCACCAGTTTTTCCGTTTCCCGAACGGACAGCCCCTTTGCCACCACCTCCTGCCAGGCCCCGAGCTGAAGGGCCGGAGTTTCTGCCCCCATAAGGGCCCGGGCGTGGCCCATGGAGATGACCTCGTCCAGCAGACTCTGCTTGATCGGGTCTGGAAGCTGACGGATGCGCAGGTAGTTGGTCACGGTGGCCCGCTTCAGGCCCACCCGGTCCGCCACCTGCTCCTGGGTCAGGTCGAAGGCGGTCATCAGCAGATGGTAGGCGTCGGCCTCCTCCAGCGGGTTCAAGTCCTGGCGCTGGATGTTTTCGATGATGGACAGCTCCAGCAGCCGGGTGTCGGACACGTCCTTGATCACCACCGGCACCCGGTCCAGCCCCACCTTCCGGGCCGCCCGGAGGCGTCGCTCTCCGGCGATCAATTCATAGCCCGAATCTATCCGCCGCGCCAGCAGGGGCTGGAGTACCCCGTCCCGCCGGATCGATTCCGCCAGGGCGTCCAGGGCTTCCTCCGAGAATCGGCTCCGGGGCTGGTAGCGGTTGGGCTGGATCTCGTCCACCCGGCACTCGAAAAAGTCGGGACGCCTCGGCTCCGGCGCCGGGGTGAAGCCCGGAATCAGCGAGTCAAGGCCCCGGCCCAGAACGCGCTTTTTCCGCTTCGCGGAATCCGCCGATGCCTCCTCCCGCTTGAGAGGTTCGACATTAAGGGCGCCCGGCTTGAGGGAATCGGGCCTTTCGGGGCCGGGTTTATCGGATACTGGTTTCTCGGAGCCGGGTTTCTCGAATCCAGGTCTTTCGAATACTGGTTTCTCGAATCCAGGTTTCTCGAATCCGGGTTTCTCGGGGCCGGGCCGTGCGGCGTCGGGCTGGATGGTGTCGGGCTTGATGGCATCGGGCATGGTCCACCGCCTTAGCGTTTATGGGAACGGGATTGGAGGATCTCCTCGGTGAGCGCCTGATAGCTTCTCGCCCCGGCGGAGGACGGATCATAGAGGATGATCGGCTTGCCGAAGCTGGGGGACTCGCCCAGCCGGACGTTCCTGGGAATGACCGTTTCGAACACCAGCTCCTTGAAGTAGTCCCGTGCGTTTTCCGCCACCTGGTGGGACAGGTTGGTGCGCTGGTCGAACATGGTCAGCAGGATGCCCATGATGGAAAGGCTCGGGTTGAGCCCCTGCTGGATGCGGGTGGCCGTCTCCATGAGCTGGCCCAGGCCCTCCAGGGCGTAAAACTCGCACTGGAGCGGAATCAGCACCCCGTCGGCCGCGGTCATGGCGTTCAGGGTCAGCAGGCTCAGGGAGGGCGGACAGTCCAGCAGGATATAGTCGAAGGGCGTTTCGATGTCGCCCAGCAGGCGCTTTAAGGCCGTCTCCCGGCCCGGATCATCCATCATCTCCACCTCAAAGCCTATCAGCTCCACCCGGGAGGGGATCAGCTTGAGGGCGTCGATCTCGGTGGGCGCGATGAGGGCGTCGGCCCCGGCCGCTCCGATGAGGCCGTGGTAGAGGGTCTTTTCGAGGGTGCGCTTGTCGATTCCCAGCCCGGTGGTGGCGTTGGCCTGGGGATCGCAGTCCACCAGCAGGACGCGGCGCCCGGCCAGGGCCAGGGCGGCGGCCAGATTCAGGGACGTGGTGGTCTTGCCGACGCCCCCCTTCTGATTGGCGATGCAGATGACCTGTTTCATGGTCCCAGGAAGTTAGCACAGTTTCGTTTTTTTGAAAAGCCCAATCCTGGCATCTTGCCATTTCGCCGCAATTATGGCATGAATGAAGAAAACGGCGCTCGCGCGGAGGAGGAAAAACCGTGAAAGATCGATACGACCCCATGGCCATCGAGGCCAAATGGCGGACCCATTGGGAAGAAAATCAGTTGTTCCGGGTCGCGGAAGACCCGTCCAGGAAAAAATACTACCTGCTGGAGATGTTTCCCTATCCTTCCGGCAAGATACACATGGGCCATGTGCGCAACTACACCATCGGCGACGTGGTGGCACGATATAAAAGGATGCGCGGCTTCAACGTGCTGCACCCCATGGGCTGGGACGCCTTCGGGATGCCGGCGGAAAACGCCGCCATCGCCAACAACACCCACCCGGCCCGGTGGACCTACGAGAACATAGACTACATGCGCGCCCAGCTCAAGCGCATGGGCTTTTCCTACGACTGGGACCGGGAGATCGCCACATGCCGCCCCGAGTATTACAAGTGGGAGCAGTGGCTTTTTTTGAAGATGCACGAAAAGGGCATGGCCTACCGCCGGGAGTCCTTTGTCAACTGGTGCCAGACCTGCAAGACCGTGCTGGCCAACGAGCAGGTGGAGGCGGGCCTGTGCTGGCGGTGCGGCCGGCAGGTGCGCCAGAAGAAGCTGTGGCAGTGGTTCTTCCGCATCACCGACTACGCCGACGACCTTCTGGAATACTGCGGCCGGCTCCCCGGGTGGCCGGAGAAGGTCACCACCATGCAGAAGAACTGGATCGGCAAGAGCCAGGGCGCCCGCATCGACTTTCAGGTGAAGGACCGAAGCGAGACCATCAGCGTTTTCACCACCCGGCCCGACACGGTCTTCGGGGCCACCTTCATGTGTCTTGCGCCGGAGCATCCGCTGGTGCCGGCCCTTTCCGCCGGAACCGGGCAGGCCGGGGCGGTGGCCGAGTTCGTTGACCGCATGTCCCTTCAGGAGCGAACGGCCCGGGCACTGGAAACCTATGAAAAAGAGGGCGTTTTCATCGGGGCCTTCTGCGTCAATCCCATGAGCGGCCGGCAAATGCCCATTTACGCGGCCAACTTCGCCCTGATGGAATACGGCACCGGCGCGGTGATGAGCGTGCCGGCCCATGACCAGCGGGATTTCGAGTTCGCCCGCAAGTACGATCTTCCCATCGTGGCGGTGGTCAACCCGCCGGGCGGAACCCTGACGCCCGAAACCATGACCGAGGCCTGTGCCGAGCCCGGCGTAATGGTCAACTCCGGCCCCTTCGACGGCATGGACAGCCCCTCGGCCATGGACGCCATTGCCGCCCGCCTGTCGGAGATGGGAAAGGGCGAAAAGACCATCAACTTCCGCCTGCGGGACTGGGGCATTTCCCGCCAGCGCTACTGGGGCGCGCCCATCCCCATGGTCCATTGCGAAAAATGCGGCGTGGTTCCGGCCCGGTACGAGGACCTGCCCATCGAGCTGCCCGAGTCGGCCCGGATGCTGGAGGGCGGCCGCTCGCCCCTGCCGACCCTGGACGCCTTCCTGCGGACCGATTGCCCGGGGTGCGGCGGCCCCGCCCGGCGGGAGACGGACACCATGGACACCTTCGTGGAGTCCTCCTGGTATTTCGAGAGGTATTGCAGCCCCCGGTTCGACGAGGGGATGTTCGAAAAGGGCGCGGTGGACTACTGGATGCCGGTGGACCAGTACATCGGCGGGGTGGAGCACGCCATCCTGCACCTTCTCTATTCCCGGTATTTCACGCGGGTGCTGCGGGATCTGGGCCTGGTCCGGTACAAGGAGCCATTCACCCGGCTGCTCACCCAGGGAATGGTCTGCAAGGAGAGCCTGTCCTGCCCCACCCATGGCTACCTGTTCCCGGACGAGGCCGAGGACAGCGGCGGCGAGCGCCGGTGCCGCAAGTGCGGCGGAGCGGTGACGGTGGGCCGGGTGGAGAAGATGTCAAAGTCCAAAAAGAACGTCATAGACCCCAACCTGCTGCTGGACCGCTACGGGGCCGACACCACCCGGCTCTTTTGCCTCTTTGCCGCCCCGCCCGAGCGGGACCTGGAGTGGAGCGAGCAGGGCGTGGAGGGCGGCTTCCGGTTCCTGAGCCGCGTCTGGAGGCTGTTCGAGGCGTGGATCGACACGGCCCGGGCCGCCGAATTTTCCGACGGCGCAGGTCTTGAAGGGCCGCTTAAGGACCTGTACCGCAAGACCCACCAGACCATCAAGAAGGTGACCACGGACATTGAGGACCGCTTCCATTTCAACACCGCCATCAGCGCCGTCATGGAGCTGGTCAACGCCATGAGCGCCATTCCCGTGGAAACGCCGGACCCGCGAACGGCCGGGGTGATGAAGCTGGCCATGGACGCCGTGGTCCGTCTGCTGTCGCCGGTTGCGCCCCACTTCGCAGAGGAGCTGTGGCGGGAGATGGGCAACGAGGCCAGCGTGCTGATGGCCCCCTGGCCCGAATGGTCCGAGGCGGCCCTGGAGACGGATCAGA
>JAABTE010000013.1 GCA_011390035.1 Desulfobacteraceae bacterium
GTCGATCAGCAGAAAGGGCGGCGCCGGGCGGTGACCGCCGGGGACGCGCAGGGCGGCGCCGGCCAGGGCCTCGTGGCGCCAGAGCCGGTCTCCCGTGCGCATGTCGATGGCGGTGAGCGCCTCGGGGGTTGAGACGATGTAGCCGTCGGATATGATCACGGATGACAAGGCCCGGGCCCCGCCGGGGCCGAAATTCTTTTCCCATCGAAGGGGCAGGGCGACGGTGGGGCTTTCCAGATCGAGAAACGGGGCAATGAGACGGACCGCCAGCCGCATCGGGGCCCCGCGGGTTTCGGGGAAGGCCAGCCACCAGAGGGCGCCGGCGGCAAGGGCCGCCAGCAGAAAGAAAGCCGCCATGGTCGACACCATGCGATGCGCTGGGCGCCGATTCTCCTCCCTACGCATTCGCTCGGCCGCCGCAATGGGGACAATCCTTTGCCGCCCGTGTGTCCATGCCGTGCGTCTTCCCTCGTTTTCAGGTGTGTTCGTCTTATTCTGATGGATTTTTGACACAATCGGCTGCGCATTGCAAGGGCATAAAAAAAAGCGGGCGCCCCGGCAGGCGCCCTGAAGCATGTCCGGAATCCCCGTCCGATGGTTTTACGGCATGGCGCTGGATCCGTTGGAACACGGTGTGGAAAATGGAACCGCGCGGCGCGGCTCGCCCCGTCTCTTCTCGCATACGGATTGGTATCGGCGCCGCAAACGGCCGGCCTGAAGCTTCAGGCGCAGGCTTCGGATGGCGGTGCGGGCGTGATGGGTGAAAAAGGCGCCGATGCACACGCCGATCAGGAAAATGACGGAAGGCAGAAAGACATATATCAGTTCCATTGGGGGCTCCCCTTTTCGTCTCGGGTTTTTTTGGTCTTCGACGGCGGGATGGACCCGACAGGGTCCCGGCCCGCAGCCGTTGATTCCATTATCTGGATTTCACCAAAAACATCAATGGGTCGTCAGACGTAAAAGGGGGGTGGGAAAAGACGCCTTCGGGCGGGGGGGCAAGCGAACAGGAGAGGGCTCAGGCCTTTGACAGGCGCCCCTCCCGGGCCGCCCGGGCCAGCAAAATCAGGTTCTGTTCCAGCTTGCCGGGAAGGTTAACCACCAGTTGGAGAAAGAGAATGGGGGGCTGGTTCAGGTAGGGGGCAAGCGCCTGGAAGCCGCCGGTTGTGTCGATCACCTTCACCGACACGTCCGTCACCTTCATGCGGGCCAGCTTGTCCCGGATGTCGTCCACGGCCGCCGCCGTTGTCATCAGGGCAGACGTGACGGGGCGGGGCGTTTCCGTGATCTTGGCCGGCAGCTCGCCGAACCAGACGGTGAAGGCGCCCCGCTCCAGCAGGAGTATTCGCACAAGGGCGTCGTCTCCGGCCCGATCGCCCTGGCGAATGGCCACCAGCTTGCCGTCCTTTACGAAGATCTCCGCGTCCATTTCCGGCAGGGCGATGCGGGCGGTCTTCAGGCCGATCTCCATGCTCTGGAGCAGGTCAGACAGGCTCAGGTCGCCCAGGTCGCCGGTCATCTGACTGGCCTCCGCCACCTGGGTTCGGGAAGACCGGCTCAACCGCCGCAGGATGGCCCGGATGCGGGCCAGCAGCTCGTCGCCGTCCACCGGCTTGACCAGGTAGTCGTCCGCGCCCAGCTCAAGGCCCTGTATCCGGTTCGGCTTGTCCCTCATGCTGGTGAGAAACAGCACCGGCGTGTCCTGGGTGGTTTCCCGGCCACGGATCGCCTTCAGGGTGTCGAATCCGCTTATGCCGGGCATGTTGATGTCCAGCAGGATCATGTCCGGCAGGGTCCGGTCCATCAGCTTCAGGGCCGCGATGCCGTTGTGAGCGTGGAGGACCTCATAGCCGGCTTCCTCCAGTTGGGTCTGGAGGATCATGTGCTGGGCGGGGTCGTCATCAATGATGAGAATGCGGGAGGCGGTCAATCCTAATCCTTTTATCGATCATGTCTTTTATCGATCAAGGGCGTTTTTCATAGGGCGAGCCGGGCGTGCCGTAACAAAGCCGGCACGCCGCCTCGCCGCTGATGAAGATTTGAAAGCCCGGGGGCGTCAGATGCCGGGGGTTCCGGCGCCGGGCAGGATGTTGGTGAACTGGTATTCTTCCACCGGCTCGCCAACGGCCGCCTCGAAATCCTCCTCGTCCCACTGCTCAATGCTCAAAAACTTCTGGCCCGTGTCGTCCTCGTAGTCCCAGGCCAGCATCTCCTGGGCCGGGCCCTTGCCGTTCTTGTGAAAATTGCCGCCGGCCCACTCCTCCAAATAATAGGTAACGCCCTCGTATACGATCTCGTCGGGCGGGTCGTCGTTGGTTTTCAAATGCTCCCGCACGCCGGCGCCGAGCCGGCCCAGGGAGACCTTGCGGCTTATGGCCCAGGCGTCCTCGTCGTCCGATTCCCGCTCCAGATAGATGGTGTCGTCGTGGCTCTTGAGCTGCCACTCGTGGGTGATTTCCCCGTGGCCCCAGTCATAATAATGGTATGCCTCCACCTGCCAGGTCTTCATGTCGTAGTCGATCATGTAGCCCACCTGGATGCGGGCCAGGGTCAGATCCGCGATGGGATCGGGACCCGGCGGCGTGGGCGGCTTTTTGGCGCCGATGCCGAAAAACTCTCTCCATCCCATGAAACGCTCCTATCCGGCGAAAACGCCTGTCAGGCCATGCCCATCTTCTTTTTCAGTTCCAGCAACTGGACCGAGCTGGAGGACTCGATCTGGCCGCCGCTTTTCAGGGCCGAGTTGATCTCGTCGTCCACCGACTTGTCGGCGGAGGCCATCTCCCCGTAGGCCAGGGCCAGGGATTCGTCTTCTTCCACCTTGGCCTTCATCTTTTCCAGCATGGCGATGGTCCCCGAGGTGTCGATTTTCGCAAGCTGCTGATTGATCTTCTTGGTGGATGCGGCCGTCTGGGCCCGGGCCCGCAGGGTCACAAGATCGTTTTCATAGGTTGAGATGGTGGTTTTGATCTTGCTCACGTTGGCCTGGAGCTGGTTGGCCATCTGCTCGTGGCGCCCGGCCTCCTGGGCGATGCGCAGGGCGTCCTGGGCGTATTCCTCCTTCTTGCCCAGGGCATCGGTGGCCAGCCGTTCCGCCTCGGCCATGTCCAGGGCGCCGTTCTGGGCCTTCTGGAGCAGCATCATGGCCTTGCGCTCGTAGTCGGCGGCCAGCTTCTTCTTGCTGTCGGCGTCCTTGCGGGTGCGGATGGCGATGCCCTTGACCTCGGCCAGGCTGGTCATGGCCTGCTGCAGGTCGCTCTTGAGATCCCGGATGCCCTGTTCGGTGAGCTTGATGGGGTCTTCGAATTTATCCACCATCGAATGGGCCTCGGACTGGCCGATTTTGAAAAGCCTCGAAAAGATCGACATATTATGCCTCCTTATGGTGTGCTTTGTGAATCATGTTGGATGGTCCGCCGCGTCGCGGGTCCGGAAGGGGTCACCTGGCGAAGCGGAGCAGCTCTCCGCCGTATTCGGACAGCGCCAGGCTCAGGGAATGGATGGAGCCTTCCAGCTCGTTGCGGTCCAGGTTCTCCAGTTGCAGGGTGTCGCGGAAGATGATGGTCTCGCCGGTCTCGTCCAGCACGAAGGCGCCGTGGACGATCTCCCGGTTCATCTGGAGCAGCCGCTTGCAGAAGCCCTTGGCCTCGGCCTCCGGATTCATCTTCATGATCACCTGCTCGAGTACAAGGATCGGGTATTCACAGTCGATGACAAGGTTCTTGATGCCGTTCTCCTCGTCGTCCACCACCACCAGCTCCTCTTCCGGGTCCTCGTCCACGATGGCAAGGTTCATCTCATACAGGTACGATTTGACGCATTCGAATTTTTCCTTCATGGTCACCTCCTCAAAGCGGGTAAAAACGGCAATGGATCGGTCCGGCGCCTGACGATCCTCAGGAGATCGACGGCCGATCCGTTGAAATGACGATCAACTGGTCGCCCTTGGCAAGGGCGTGATCCGGCCGGGGGTTGGACACCAGCCGGCGGCCGGTCTCGTCCTCGATGCCGATGCACAGCACGTTGTGTTGTTTTTTCAGGTCGCACATCACATCATAGAAGGTCCGGCCCTCGTGACGGGCGGGCAGGGGGATCTTGTACAGGTCCTCGCCGTGGCGGTTGCTCACCAGCTCGCTGACCACCCGGCTGATGCCGTGGTCCAAAGCCGCCTGCACCAGCAGGTTGGTGCCTATCTCGCCCACCACGATGATCTCGTCGGCGCTGGCCATCTGGCAGTACTCCACGTTCCTGGGGTCCATCAGCTCAACGCAGGTATAGACCTTATTGTTAAGGCTTTCTATGGTCAGGGTGTTCAAGATGGCCTTGGCGTCCCGGGCGTAGGCGTCCAGCCGCTCGTCGGAGAGTACCAGCACCACCCGGGCCGCCTCGATGCCGGCCCTTTTCAGGTTTTCTGTACTCACGTCTCCCCGGACAAAATGGATGTTCGGGTCGTCCAGGGGCTTTTCCGCCAGATCCGCGATGATGACGATGGGGGCGCTTTCGCCCACCTTGGCGTCCGCACGCAGCCCCGCCACCACCTCCGGACCCCGGTAGTTCCATCCGCAGATCAGGTAATGGTCCTTCACATGGGTTGCCTTCATGCCTTTGCTCTCCAGAATCTTCTCCTCGATGAAAACGCTGGCGATCCGGGCCGTGAGAACGCCCAGAAAGCCGATGCCGATGATCATCACCGCCACGCCCACCAGCCGGCCGCCGGTGGTGGCAGGCGAGATGTCGCCGTATCCGACGGTGGTGAGGGTGACGATGGACCACCAGAAGGCGTCCGGAAACGCCATGTCTTTTTCGAACAGGATGAAGCCGACGCTGCCGCCGAGGACCACCAGAAAAACGATGGCCACGATCTTGAAGATCTTCTCCCGGCGGAGGGTTTCGATGGTGTTTCGCATTTTCACTCTTTGAGTATTACATCAGAATCGGGAGAATTTCAAGCCTATATGCGTTATTACCGGTGGCCCGTCAAAGTCGGTCCCCACTTATACAAAATCCATGTAGCTTTAACGGGGATTTTTCCCGGTTTCCGGACTTGAAAGACTTTGACGGGCCACCGGCGTTATTCCGGCCTTGCGGGGGGCCGCACATTCCGCTTTACAAACAGGGTGGCGCCTGATAGTTATTCCGGGTTCGCCATGGAATCCATCAATACAACACCAGATGCCACGGATCAGGATGCCAAGGCTCAGGATGCCAAGGCTCAGGGGATCAAGGGCAGCCATCAGGATATAAACGAGTACATCGCCTCCCTTATCGCCTCCCCCCGGCTGGCGGACCAGGTGGCCCACCATCGGCTGCTGCCGGCGCTGCCGGCCCGGCATGCCCAAACCGCCCGGCCCCTGCCGCCGGCCGTTTCCGCCCTGATGCGGGCGGCGGGCATCGAGGCGCTCTATTCCCACCAGGCGGCGGCCATCGACGCCATCCGGCAGGGGCGCCACACGGTGACGGCCACGCCCACCGCCTCCGGAAAGACCCTCATTTATAATTTGCCCTTTTTTGAAAAGCTGCTGAACCGCCCTGGGGCAAGGGCGCTGTATCTTTTTCCCTTAAAGGCCCTGGCCCAGGATCAACTGGCAGGCTTCCGCCGCATGGCCGAGGCCTTTACCGGCCCGCCGGCGGGGGCGGCCATCTACGACGGGGACACCAGCGCCTGGCATCGAAAGCGCATCCGGGACAACCCGCCGCCGGCGGTACTCTCCAACCCCGAGATGCTCCACCTGTCCATCCTGCCCTATCACGCCCAATGGCGCGAGATGCTGGCCAACCTGGAGCTGGTGGTTGTGGACGAGGTTCACACCTACCGGGGGGTGATGGGCTCTCACATGGCCCAGGTGTTCCGGCGGCTGCTGCGGATCTGTGATCATTACGGCGCCCGGCCCACCTTTGTCTTCTCCTCGGCCACGGTGGGCAACCCGGCCGAGCTGGCCGAGGGGCTCACCGGCCTGTCTGTGACCGCGGTTACCGAAAGCGGCGCACCCAGGGGGCGGCGCCACATGACGCTGATGGCCCCGGAGGCCGGTCCGGCCCAGACGGCCATCCTGCTGCTCAAGGCGGCCCTGCACCGGGGGCTGCGGACCATCGTTTACACCCAGTCCCGAAAGCTCGCCGAATTGCTGGCTCTCTGGGCCGGGAGCCGGTCGGGGCGGTTTAAAAGCAGGATCGAGGCATACCGGGCCGGATTCCTGCCGGAACAGCGGCGCCAGATCGAGGGAAAGCTCGCCAGCGGAGAGCTGCTGGCGGTCATCTCCACCTCCGCGCTGGAGCTGGGCATCGACATCGGGGATCTGGACCTGTGCCTGCTGGTGGGCTATCCGGGCACCATTGTGGCCACCTGGCAGAGGGCGGGGCGGGTGGGCCGGTCGGGGCAGGACTCGGCGATGGTGCTCATCGGCGGGGAGGACGCCCTGGACCAGTATTTCATCCGCCATCCGTCCGAGCTGCTGGACCGGCCGCCGGAGGACGCGGTGATCAACCCGGAAAACCCCACCGTGCTGGAAAAGCACCTGCTGTGCGCCGCGGCCGAGCTGCCCCTGTCTGCCGGCGAGGCCCTGATCGCGCCGGCCGCCGCGGCCGCCGCCGTTTCCCGGCTGGAGGCGGGCGGGGGGCTGCTTCGGGCCGCCGACGGCAACAGGCTCTATTCCGCCCGAAAGTCGCCCCACCGGGAGGTGAGCCTGCGTGGGACTGGGGGGAAATACGACATCCTGTGCGCCGACACGGGCCGGTTCCTGGGGGAGATCGACGAGTACCGCGCCTTCCGGGAGACCCACCCGGGCGCCATCTACCTGCACATGGGCGAAACCTTTATAGTAGAGGTGTTAGATCTGGACGCCCGGGCCGTCCGGGCGCGGCCGGCGGCGGTGCCCTACTATACCCGGGCGCGGGGAGACAAGGAGACCCGGATACTGGCCGTGCATGATCAGCGCCGGTGCGCTGGAACGCGGGTGGGATGGGGCCGGCTGCGCGTGACGAGCCGGGTGACCGGCTACGAGCGCTGGCGGATTCACGGCCGGCGGAAGCTGAGCGTCCATCCGCTGGACCTGCCGCCCCAGGTGTTCGAGACCGAGGGGCTCTGGTTTGAAATCCCGGACCGGGTCCGGGCCGGGGCGGAGGCGGCCTTTCTCCACTTCATGGGCGGCATCCACGCCATGGAGCACGCGGCCATCGGCATCTTCCCCCTGCTGGCGATGTCCGATCGAAACGATCTGGGGGGCATATCAACCCCCTGCCATCCCCAGTTGGCCGGGGCCGCCGTGTTTGTGTACGACGCCATCCCCGGCGGGGCCGGCCTGTCTCGAAGCGCCTTCGGCAGGGCCGAGGCCCTTCTTGCCGCCACCCGCGCCGCCGTGGCCGACTGTCCCTGCGAGACCGGCTGCCCCTCCTGCGTCCACAGCCCCAAGTGCGGCTCGGGCAACCGGCCCATCGACAAGGCTGCGGCCCTTTATGTACTCGATGCCCTGTCCGATCCGAAGGGGGCGATTTTAAATGGAAAGCCGGTTGCCTGTGCTGAGCCGTTCGCGCCTTCTGAGCTGGTCGCTATTCCAGACCCGGCCGCCCCTCCAGAGCCGGCCGGGCCGAGCGGGCCTGTGCCCCATCCCGCCGTCGCCGTCTTTTCCGCCAGACCCGCATACAGGACCTTCGGCGTCCTCGACATCGAAACCCAGCGGTCCGCCGACGAGGTGGGCGGCTGGCACCGGGCCGACCGCATGGGCATCAGTTGCGTGGTGCTGTACGACTCGGCGGCGGACCGGTGCTTCGAATACCTGGAAAAGGACGTGCCGGCCCTGATGGAACACATGGCCCGGCTGGATCTGCTGGTGGGCTTCAACATCCGGCGGTTCGACTACAAGGTGCTGTCCGGCTATGTGGATTGCGATTTTTCCAGGTTCAACACCCTGGATCTGCTGGAGGAGGTGAAGACGCGGCTTGGCTACCGGCTCTCCCTTGACGGCCTGGCCGGCCCCACCCTTGGGTCGGCCAAGACGGCAAATGGCCTTCAGGCCCTCAAATGGTGGCGGGAGGGCCGTATACGGGAGATCATCGATTACTGCAGGGCGGACGTGGAAATCACGCGGGATCTGTTCCTGTTCGGGCGAGAAAACGGCTACCTGCTGTTCGTGAACAAGGCGGGCGCCAAGGTGCGAGTTCCCGTGGCGTTCTGACCGGGGTCCTGTCCCTTCTTATCCCAAATCCTTGCAGTTCTTCCGGCTTCCCCGATCAATCCGGAAGCGACAGTTGAACCTCAGCCGGCTTCTCCGCATTTTTCGGCCGCCCCAGCTTCCCGCCCACTGTCTTCCCGTCCACTGTCTTCCCGTCCACCGTCTTTCTGCCCACCGTCTTTCTGTCCATAGGAGGCCGGCTCCCGGTCTTTCCGCCCGTCGTTTCGAAATCGGTCTGCGGCCGGTCCGAGTGGACCGCCTCGATGGTATCCTTGCCATTATGCCGGACCGATTCCAGCGCGTTGAGCAGCAGCTCTTTTTCCTGGGAGGTGATCACCGGAAAGCCGTAATGGGCGTTTACATGCTTGTACCCGCCCTTGGGCGGCTCGCGTTCCGCAATGAAACGGACATGGCCGGCCAGCCGGCGGTTGATCCGCTCATTGGCAAAGGGAGCGAGCTGATCCACCCCGGCCAGGATCTGGGCCTGAACGCCCGGATCCAGCTCATATCCCACCGAGTTTCTGGCCGCCGCCATGGCCGCAAGCATCGTGGTGCCGATGCCAGCAAAGGGGTCCAGCACGAGGTCTCCCACAGTGGAATACATGTTGATGAGCCGGTAGGGAAGCTCGAAGGGAAAGGCGCCGCTGCGCTGCCGCGTCTTGGCGTCGAACAGGGTCTGGGTGACACCCTTCAGGTCCATCCAGACATCCGAGAACCACTGGTTGCGCTCCTCCCAGAAAAAGGCGCCGCGCCGCCGGCCGGCCTTTTCATCCGGCGTGGAAAATTCCCGCTTGCCGCCCTTCCTCAATATAAGGATGAACTCATGCTCCAGTGTCACATAGGCGCCTGCGGGCAGCATCCCCGAGCCCATGAACTTGTTGGGCGCGTTGGTCTGCTTGCGCCACAGGATCTCGGGCAGGGGGGTGAAGCCGATCTGGACCATCTTGGACAGAATGCGGGCATGGTTCGGGTACAGGGCGAATTCGCCGCCGATGGTTCGGGTGGCGTCTCCGATGTTGATACAGGCGAAGCCGCCGGGCTTGAGGGCCCGATACGCCTCGTCCCAGACGGCGTCCAGGACGCGGTGCATGGCCTCGAAGGCGGCAAAGCCCTTTCCCGTTGCCAGCGCCCCCCGGATGCCCCCGCCCTGGCCGGCCAGGATCTCGTCCCACATCTCGATCATGGGGTAGGGCGGGGAGGTGACTATCAGATCGATCCGCCCGGAGGGCGCCTCGGCCATGCGGGCGGCGCTTTTAAAATAGATCCTGTGCAGTGTCTGTGTCAAAACGGCGGGGCGCTCCTATCGGTCCCGCACGGGCCGGACGGCGCCGCACTTGGTCAGCTCGATCTGAAGCTTGCTCCAGGCCGTTTCCTGCTGGGTGGTGACCACGATGGCCTTCTTGTTCCATCCGTGCCAGATGATCTCCGATGTCCAGTACCAGGAGGCATCGCCGGGCGGAAAGAAGGGCCGGGTTTTGTAAATGCCCGCCAGCTCCTCCACCGTGGGCATTCGCCAGTTGGAGTAGCCGCCCGTATTGAGCTGAGAGACATAGTTGCCGGCCGTGTCGTAATCGACGCACTGGCCAAGGTCCACATAGGAATCGACCGTGGTCCAGATGAGGCCGGTGCGCTGGTCCGTCACCGTTCCCTGCCTGCCGGCGGCGAAGCGGCCGCTTTGAACGGCCAGGGCGGTGACGCGCTGGTTTTCCCGGGCAATCCGGGCCTGGCGGTCCCGCTGGGCTTCCCGGCGCTCATCGGCGGCCCGCTTTTCTTCCTGGAGCTGGGCGAGCAGCTTCTGGGCGCCCTCGGCGAATTTGGCGGGCCGGTTGCCGGCCAGATAATTCCGGAGCCGGGCAATGCGGTCCTCCAGGCTGACGCGGCTGTTGCGGCTGTGGGCCAGAAGCGACGCCCACTCCCGCTGCTCCCGCTCGGTGGCCTGCCGCTCGTCCAGGGCCAGCTTCTCCTGGGTCAGTTCCGCCAGGAGGGACTGGGCCTGGGGGGTGTGGCGGCCCTCCGGGTTCCTTTGGGTATAGGCTTCCAGCCGACGGACCCGCTCGTCGATGGGGGCCAGCCGGTCCCGGGCGAAGGAGATCAGCTCCTCCCACTCCTTTTCGGCGGCAAGGTAGGCCTGGTGGCGGCGTTCCAGCTCCTCCACGGCGGCGGCGATCTTCCGGCGCAGGTAGCCCGGCGCCTCGGGATTGGCCTCCAGGTACCTGGAGTAGATCTGCTTGGCCGTTTCAAACTCCATCATCCGCAACTGCTCCACCGCGGCGTCCCGCAGGATGGCCAGGTCCTTTTCGTACTGGCGCTGCTTTTCGTACTTGACCCGCAGCCCGGCTACGGCCTCGGCCTGCTGGGTGCCGGCGAACCGCTGGATGAAATCCTCCGCAAGGGCCATGCATGCGTCCCAGTCCTCCCGGCCCTCGCAGTCGGCCAGGCTGGCCTGGAGCCGCTGGTAGTAGGAATCGACCATCTCCAGGATAAGCCGGCGCACGTCATCGATGTGCTGTCCCTGGGGGTGGAGTTCGAAATACCGGTTGTAGGCCTGGATCTTGCCGGCGTAGTCGCCGCCCTCGGCCGCCTTGAGTACCCGCTGGTAGTCGCGGTTGTCGATGCGGGCCGGAATCGATTCCAGCTCCTTTCTGATCTCGTCGGTCCGGGCGCCGCTGGGGTACTTTTTCATGTACCATTCCAGGGTTTTGGTGGCATCCTCGAAGGCTTCGGCCGCGTAATGGCCCCGAACCTCCTCCATGGTGGCGGCGAAATCCCGCTTTTCCAGCTCCGCGTCGATGGCCGACAGGCGCTGGCGGATCTTGGGGGCGTATTCGGTCTGGCCGTAGCGCGACAGGAAATCGCGCAGCATCCGCTGCTTCTGATCCGGGGATGGCTGCTGGTCGATGGTGGATTCGAGCTTCTCGTAGGCAGCGGCGATGCGGCTGGCCCTTAGCATGTTCAGGGTGAAAACGGAGCCGGCGAAGATCAGGGCCGCCAGCACGGCGAATCCGGCCAGAAGCCCCCAGAAGGCCGGTTTTTTCGGGTTGAACTCGATGTTCCACTTTTCCTGGATGACCAGCCGGTCCCGCCGGAGCTGGAAGAGCTTGATCCGCTCTTCCACCTTCCATTTTTCCCGATGGGCGAACTCCCTGATGTACTCCAGGGCCTCCTCGAAGTCCATGCCGATGCGCAGGGACTCCCTGGACAAAAACTCCAGGTAGGGCGCCAGGATCTTGCTCTCCATGCCCGCCACCCGGATGTCCTGGTTGAACTCCGCCAGCTTGGTCAGGTTCCGGGTCATGTCATAGGCCGAGCGGCTCTTGTTGGAGCGGAAGATCACGATGCAGTGGCCCGCCAGGGCGCCGCTGGCCGTTGCCACCGCGTCCTTTTGCGCCATGCGCCGGATTTCTATCTCCTTTTCCTTGGCCACCTCCTGGAGCACGTCTATGGGCGCGTTTGTGGGCATGTCCAGAAATTCGTAAAGGGAGGATTTGCCCAAAATGCGCAGGTTCTCGTCGATCAGGCGCACCAGGGTGCTGTCCAGCGGCTTGGGGCGGCGCACCGGCACGCCCGTGTCCCGGCGGATGGGGCACTCGAGCCGATCCAGGATCTGGTTTTCCCGGAGGGCCAGGGTGCGGGAGAGCTTCTGGATGGCCGTTTCGGTGATAAAGCCGCGCTCGGAGCAGGATTGCAGGTAATGGTCCAGGTCGTGAAACTTGTCCTGGCGTCGCTTTTCCATGCGCTCCTGGACCTTTTCCCGGCTCAGGCCGAACTTCTTGGCCAGCCGGCCCAGGGCCTTTGGGCCGCCCTTTTCCTGGCGGAGCAACTGGTCCAGCTCGAAGTCGAGCTTGAAGACCAGCTCGTTTTTCTTCAGCCGCTCCCGGATCAGGGCCGGATCCACCTCGTCGATTGCCGGCAACCCGGCCAGCTCCTTTTTGGTGACCCTGCCCTTGGTCATCAGCAGGGCCAGGTGCCGATCGACCCGGTCGAGCAGGTCGGTCTCGGATTTTTTCATCCGGGTAACCGCGGCCTCGGCCTCCTGCTTGCGGAGCTTCGGATCGATCATGATCCGCTTGATGTCGGGCAGCATGCCGATGTACCGCTTGGCCTGCATCGACTTGGTGGGGTGGTTCCGGTTCCGGCTCCATTCCGCCTGCTTTTCCCTCACGGCGGCGGCTATCACCTTCGTGTCCTGTTCCGGAGGATCGACGGACAACTCAAGCAGCAGATAGTAATTTTCCCTGTCCATATCCATTATTCCGTGGCGAATGCGGGGTCGTCGAAAACGCGCCCCCCGCGGGGGCGGGGGCCGTTTCCGGGGGGCGCGTCAGCCGAAACGCGTGGCCGCCGGCGGTTAGGTGACGACAAGGCTGCGGCTCCGGGCCTTGGCCCGCTCGAATTCCTCGCCCTGGATCACCGACCGGGTGTCGATGGTGACATTGACCTTGCGCTTGGAGGCGGTGGGCTCGATGGCGGTGATCTCCAGCCGGCCCTCCTCGTTGAGCTTGAAGGTGATGTCGATGGGGGTGTCGGAGGACAGGCCCTTTGGCAGCTTGAGCACCGCCGTGCCGATCTCAATGGCCTCCCGCAGGTTGGTGACAACGTCGCTGTTGTCGTTTTCCATGATCTGGATGGAGACGGCCTCCTGGTTGGGAACGGCCGTGCCGAAGGTCTTGGTGATCACATTCGGAACGTCGCTGTTCTTGACGATCAGGTTGTAAACGATCTCCTCGTCCCGGGAGTTGACGGCGATGATGCCGAAGCTCTTGCTGGTGACGTTCTTGACCCGGACCCGGCTCAGGCGGGCGTCCGACGGGCGCATTTGGGTGTCCTCGGCCACCAGCTCCTCGACCTCCTCGAGTACGTCGTCCAGCTCGAAGTCTTCCTGGGTCTCGTTGAGCTGCCGGTGGGCTTCCGCGTTATCGGTCCCGTCATCGGCCTCTTCCGCCGCCTCTGCCCGCTTCGATGCCCGCTTTTCCGCCACCTTCTGCTTGAGCCCCTCGTTCATGGCCAGCTTGTAGCCGTAGATGGCCGCCCCCTTGGCCACGGCCTCGTCCGGGTCGAAGGAGCGCGGCTTCATGGAAAACTCCTTCTGGATCCGGGCCGCCACCTGGGGCATGCGGGTGGCGCCGCCCACCATGATGATCTCGTCGAAGTTCCAGTAGCCCTTCTTCTTGGCCTCCTCGAGCATCTCGTAGGTGAGGGCGATGGTGCGCTCCAGCAGATCCTCGGTGATCTCGTGGAACTTTTTCCGCTCCAGCGCCACCTTCACCCGCTCGCCGCCGTGGGTGATGAGTACCGGGGTTTTGTCTCGGTTCGTCAGCACCTTCTTGGCCTTTTCCGCAGACAGGAGCAGGTCCTGGCAGGTGTCCGGGTCCTCCAGGATGTCTTCGGTGGTCTTGGTGGCGTTTTGAAACTCCTGGGTAAGGTAGGCCACGATCCTGTCGTCCCAATCCTTGCCGCCGAGGTTGTGGTCGCCGCCGGTGCAGATCACCTCAATGGCGTTGGGCTGGATCTCGATCATGGTGATGTCGAAGGTGCCCCCGCCCAGGTCGTACACCAGCACCACCCGCTCGTCGGTCACCTCCATGGTGCCGTAGGCGATGGCCGCGGCCGTGGGCTCGTTGATTATCTGCCGGACATTGTAGCCTGCGATCTCGCCGGCCCGGCGGGTGGCCTCCCGCTCGTTGATGCCGAAGTAGGCCGGGGAGGTGATCACAACATCGGAGATCTTCTCGTTAAGGTTGTTCTCCGCATCCTGGACCACCTTGCGGATGATGAACGAGGAGATCTCCTCGGCCCGGAAGGTGCGGCCGTTGTGCTCGAAGACAAAGTCGGCCTCCCCCATGGAGCGCTTGACGAAGCTGACCACGTCGTGGGGATACAGCCTGGAGCTTTCCTTGGCGATTTCCCCCACCACGATGTTATCGCCGTCGAAGAAGACCACGGAAGGGGTGGTCGGCAGGTTCTCCGCGTTGGGCACCACCACCGGCTTGCCGTACTCGTCCATGTAGGCGATGGAGGTGTATGTGGTGCCCAGATCGATGCCGAATATTTTCTGATATCCGCGACTCATTCATAAACTCCTGGGAATGGATGTCATTCCGGTTCCTTATGGATATAGGCGGCCACGATCTCGGGCCGGATCACGGTGCCGTCCCATTCATACCCCGGCCGAATGCTCTCGGCGATGGTCTTGTCCTTATCGCGGTCGGTGGTGATCAGGGTCTTGAGCACCCGCTGGCGGCTCGGGTCGAAGGCGTTGCCGTCGCAGGTGAAGGGCATCACGCCCTGGCGGAAAAACAGATCCTCCAGCTCCGACGGGATGCCTTTTAAGATGTCGAGCAGCTTGCGGGCGTCGGCCTCGCCGAGCCCCTGCTCCTCGTAGTGGCGGGCGAGCTTGCGCAGGTCGTCGATGACCTGGATGATGTCCATGATGATCGACTGGACAAATTTTTTAAGAAAATCGCTCTTATATTCCTGCAGGTCCTCGTGGAGCTTGTCGATGATCTGGTTCTTATGGGCGTCGTGCTTGAGCTTGCCCTCGAAGGACTCCATCAGGGCCTTGACGCCCTTTTCGATGCGGTCGATGCCGTTTTCCACCGCCTCGCTCATCAGCGGCGCCTGCGCCTCCTGGGCGATCTCCCGCTCCTCGGCCGGGTTTCGCTGGCGCTTTTCATCCAGCAGGGCCTGGTGGAGCCGGTCGATGGTGGCGCTTTTCTGGGCGTCGAGCTTGAGCTTGCGCTGGAAGTCCTGGTGCAGCGCGTCCAGCCGATCGCCCATGGCGGCGATGCGCTGATCGATGCCGTCCAGCATGGCGCCGGCCGGGACGCCGGCCTCCTCTGTCATCTCCTCTTCCAATACCTCGTCCGCCGCCTCGTCCGAGTCCGTCCCATCCGGGATGGCCGGGCGGTCTCCGCCCTCCACCACGCTGCTGATCACCGAGATGAACCCGGTGATGCGGCCCTGGGTGTCCTTCCGGTAGTTCCAGTCCACCTGGAGGCGGATGGCCCGGCCGTTTTTCCGGATATATTCCCCCACCCATGGGAATGGGGCGTATTCGCCCTCGGCGATGCGGGTCAGGTAGTCGGTGAGCTTGTCCCGGTCCGTGTCGTTGGCCAGAAGATCCCATATCTGCCGGCCCTTCAGCTCGCCCATCTTGTAGCCGAGGATCTTGTAAAGGACCGAATTCATATAGGTTATGATGCCGTAGATGTCGATCTCCTGGATGCCGTACAGGTTGGTCTCCAGAAGGGCTTCATACCGTTTTTCCGTCTCGTGCAGGGCGCGTTCCGGCCATCGCTGCTCGTTTTCGAGCTCCTTTTCCAGCCCTTCCAGCTCGGCAAGCCGCTTCCGGCATGTTTCCAGATCGTTGATCAGTTGTCCCTTCGTCTTGTATCGGTCTCTCATTCGGCCCTTTTTTCCTTGTTGTCCTTGCCTGAGAATGTTTCAAGAAATCGGGATGCGGGACGGGTATGGCGGCCAGACCTTCATTTTCCACCAAGCGTCGTTTTGGTATGTGAAATTATAGGGTATCGCCATAAGGGTGTCAATGGAAAAGGTCGTTTATTCCATTGACTTTGGCTTGGGTTATGGGTTAACCATGGTTAAGGAAGACACTTGCGGGGAATCATGCGGCGTAAACGCGCCCAATCGGAACGGGAAGGGAGGAATGAGGAATGATGAAAAAAGCCAAGTTGAAAGAGATGATCCGGGCCATTGCGGCCCTGGCCCTGGTGGCGGCGCTATGCGGGACGGCGACCGCGGCGGACGAGCCGGCGGCGGCCAGGCTGCCCTTGGGAACTGAGATCATTGTGGGGTTCGATTCGGTTCGGAACCTGTACGACCGGCTGTCAATCAAGCCCGATGCGGTGCTTGGCCAGCCGGTGTCCGCCTCGGATCTGGCGGAGCTTAAGGAGTCCCTCGGCTTCAACCCGCTGGATACGGCGGCCCTGGCCGAAAGGGGCGTGGACGTGACCCGGCCCCTGGGCATGGGCCTGAACGATCTGAAGCTGGACGCCCAAGGCGAGAATCACGCCATGGACCTGGTCCTTTACATCCCGGTGTCCGATGGCGCCAAGGCCGCGGCGGCGCTCAGGGCATGGGTGACCCGGGAGAGCCCGAAGATGGTCTGGGGAGAGGCCGGGCCGCTCACCACCTTCAAGGACGTTGAAGAGGGCGTGACCGGCTACATGCTGGAAAAGGACGGTTTCCTGTATGTGGGGTTCAACCCCAAGGGCGACGCGAAGGGCTACATGGAGCGCATCGCCGGCACCCCGGATACCATGGTCAAATCAAAGGGTTACGCCGACGTGGCCGGCCCCCTGCCCGCGGGCCGGTCCGTCTTTTTCTACGCGGATCTTAAAAAGATCGTAACGGAAAACGAGGCGGCCATCCGCCGTATGGGCCAGGCTCCCCAGCCGGACGAGGCCGGCGCCGCCGGGGAGGGGCAAGCCGGGGAGGGCCAAGAGGATGACCCGACCCCGGCGCCCATGCCCGGGGCAGGCATCAACATGGGCACCAACCTGGAATTCATGAAGCAGTGCCGGGCTTTCGGCGGCGTGATCGATTTCGCCGGATCGGACCTGACGGCCCTGAGCCGCGTGGCCATGGAGCCGAATTCCGATTTCCTCGGGATCACCCAGGACATCCGGTTCAGCCGTGACATCCCCCTGGGCATTCCGGACCCGCCCGTTCTGCTGCTCACCTTTGCCGTCAACGCCACAAAATATTACGACCTGACGCGCAAGACGCTCGCGGAGGACAATCGCGCCAAGCTGGATCAGACCATCGCCGGCTTCAAGGATGCCTACGGCATCGACCTTAAGACCGACCTGATCGATAACCTGGCCGGCAACATCAACCTGGGCATGTACGACGGCATGACCATCAACATGATGAACTACAACACCCTGCTGACGCTGTCGCTGCGGGACGGCAGGAAGATGACCGAGGCGCTGGACCGGTTCGTGGCCAAGCTTCCCCCCGAGCAGCAGTCCATGGTGATCAAGACCCCCATGGGCGATCACGACGCCTACATGATCAGCGTCATGGGCATGATGCAGATCTTTGCCGGCGTGAAGGGAAACACCCTGGTGATCTCCCTGGGAAAGCCCATGTACGACAAGGCAATGGCCGCTGATCCGGCAAAGGGCTATCTGGCCACCATGGCGGACCGGGCCCTGTTCGAGGCCTTAAAGGCCGACCACTACAGCGTCTTTTACCTGAACGCCCAGGAGCTGTTCAAGGCGGTCCGGAACTTTTCCGCCATGCTCCAGCAGTTCAGCGACGACCCGGCAAAGCCCGTCATCGACGAGACCATCGCCTGGGCCGTGGGCCAGTTCGACTACCTGCTGTCCACCGCCAGCCGCGAGGGCGACAGCTTCACCAGCGCCGCCACGCTGAAGACCAACTTCAGCGAGCCCTTCTTTAAAGGGGTGGTTAAGGTGATCGAGCGGCTAAAGGAGCGGGAGGCGGCCCGTGCCCCCCGGGAGGAGGCCCCATCGGAAGGCCCCGTAAAGAAGCAGTAGCGGCCTGATTCCGCATGAAATTGTAGCCCCGGCGCTCATGGCGCCGGGGTTCTTTATTGGGCATCCTGTTTGCCCTCGTCAAAGGCCCCGCCCCCCCGAAACTGCTGGGCGATGGGAAACCGCCGGCCGTAGCCGAAGGCCTTTGAGGTGACCTTTATGCCCGGAGGGGCCTGCTGGCGCTTGTACTCGTTCTGGTCCACCCGCCGGGCCACGTCCAGCACCAGGTTCCGGTCATGGCCCATGGCCACCAGATCCTCCACGCCCTTGTACTCCTCGATGTAGCCCTTCAGCACCTGATCCAGCACCTCGTAGGGCGGCAGGTCGTCCTGGTCGGTCTGGTTCGGCTTCAGCTCCGCGGAGGGGGCCTTTTGAATGATCCGGTCCGGGATCACCTCGCCCCCGCGGTTGATGTAATGGGCCAGCTCATAGACCATGGTCTTGGGCACGTCCGACAGCACGGAAAGCCCGCCGTTCATGTCGCCGTACAGTGTGCAGTAGCCGATGGCCATCTCCGACTTGTTGCCGGTGGACAGAACCAGGCAGCCGCAGGCGTTTGACAGGCCCATGAGCAGGGTGCCCCGGGTCCGGGCCTGGATGTTCTGCTCGGTGACGCCGGGCGATTCGGGGTCGAAATTGGGCGACAGCTCTTTTGTAAAGG
>JAABTE010000134.1 GCA_011390035.1 Desulfobacteraceae bacterium
CTTTAAAAAAAAGCCCGGCATTTTAAACAGGAAAATCAGCGCAATCAGTGAAATCAGTATAATCAGCGGTTCAGACAGTATCTGAACCGCTGATTTGCGCAGATTACACGGATTCCGCAGATTCCCTCCAAATCACCTCCCGGCGCTTTAAAAAAAAGCCCGGCATTTCAAACATGAAAATCAGCGCAATCAGTGAAATCAGTATAATCAGCGGTTCAGACATCAATACCGCTGAAAATCATCATCCAAATTCAACGTCACCGCCTCATCCATCTCCTCATCCTTTTCACCCTCTCCATCTGATTTCAATGCCTTTTCCGCCTTCTCCCCTTCATTGGTCCCGGCGTCCTTTGCGGCGGCCCCTTTTCCGGCCTTGCCCATGGTCTTGCCCTTGCGCTTTCTTTCGGCGTGTTCCTTGCGCCAGAGATCCTCACGCTCGCCGTCCAGCTTGAAAAAGGAGATTGTGGCCAGAAGTTGCTGGGCCTGGCTGGACAGCTCCTCGGCCGTGGAGGACATCTCCTCGGAGGCCGAGGCGTTCTGCTGGACCACCTCGTCGAGCTGCTGGATGGCGGTGTTGATCTGGCCGGCGCCGGAGTTCTGCTCGTTGCTGGCGGCGCTGATTTCCTGTACCAGCTCGGCGGTCTTGCGGATGTCGGGGACGATGTGGGAGAGCAGTTGGCCCGCTTTTTCCGCCACGGCGACGCTGTTGCCGGACAGATCGCTGATCTCCACGGCGGCCCGCTGGCTGCGCTCGGCCAGCTTGCGCACCTCGGAGGCCACCACGGCGAAGCCCTTGCCGTTTTCGCCGGCCCGGGCGGCCTCAACCGCGGCGTTGAGGGCCAGAAGGTCGGTCTGGCGGGCGATTTCCTCGACGATGGCGATCTTGCCGGCGATCTGGCCCATGGCGTCCACGGTCTGGTTCACGGCCTTGCCGCCGTCATCGGCGTCGTCGGCGGATTTTCGGGCGATCTTTTCCGTCTGAAGGGCGTTGTCGGCGTTCTGGCGGATGCTGGCGGCCATCTCCTCCATGGAGGCGGAGACCTCCTCGGCGGAGGCGGCCTGCTCGGCGGCGCCCTGGGACATCTGCTCGGACATGGAGGAGAGCTGCTCGCTGCCCGAGGCCACGTAGTCCGCGGCGCTTCGGATCTCGGAAACGATGGTTCGCAGCCGGTCGATCATGCCGCGCAGGGCGTCGGAGAGGGCGCCCACCTCGTCGCCCTGGCGCACGTCGATGCGGGCGGTCAGGTCGCCTTCGGCCACCTTTCTGGCGAAATCGACCCCCTTGGTGAGGGGGTTTGCGATGCCCCGGGCCACCAGGAAGGCAAACAGGGCGATGAGCGCGCCGAGGATCAGGCCGCTGATGATCAGCGAGCGCAGCAGCGTCCGGATGGGCTCGCGCACCTCGGCCTCGTCGATTTCGGCCATCAGGGCCCAGGTGACGTCCCACAGCTTTACGGGCGTGTAGGCCGAAAGCACCGGGTTGCCGTTGTAGTCGATGATCACCCGGCTGCCCGTGGCGCCGGAAAGGGCGGCGTTGCCGGCCTCGGTGTCCACGCTGCCGGAGGACGGGTTTTTAAAGGAGGCCAGCACCGAATGTTGCTCCGGGTCCAGGAAGGAGTCGGAGCGCATCAGCTTGTCCGGCCCCACAAGGTAGGTTTCGCCGGACTGGCCCATGCCGGTGCGCTCCTGCATGATGTCGTTGATGGCGGCAAGGCTCAACTGAAGGGCCACCACCACCTGAACGACCCCGTCCTGGATCAGGGGCTGGGCGATAAAGGCGCAGGGCTCGCCGCCGCTGGGGGCGTAGGGCTCGAAATCGGCCATGGCGAATCCCAGGGTGTCCAGGGTGGTCCGCACGAGGCGGCCGAGGTTCGACTGGCGGTATTTGCCCGTGAGGATGTTGGAGCGGTAATCGGACTCTTTTTCAACGGTGTAGAAGACATATCCGTCCGGATTGATCAGGAACAGGTCGTAATAGCCGTAGGATTCCTTGTACTGGGCGAAGTATTCCCGCCCCTGGGAATCCTTCGGGGTGAAGGCTTCCGCCACGTTCATTTCGGTGACCATGGCCCACCGGAGGCCGGGGCCCGGCGATATCGGGGACCAGCAGGAGAGAACGGGGTTGCCGTTGTAGTCGTTGATGACCTTCCGGCCGGCGCGGCCATCCAGGGCCGAGCGGGTGGCCTCGGTGTCCACCGTCAGGTTGTTTTTAAAGGAACCGGCCACGGATCGGTTCGGGTCCAGGCGGGAATCCGAGCGCATCCGCCCGTCCGGCCCCACCAGGTAGGATTCCCCGGTCTCGCCCAGGCCCGTTTCCCGGGCCAGGATGGCGTTGATCTGGTCCATGGGGATCTGGAAGGCCACGAACCCGGCCAGCCCGCCCTTGCCGTCTGTGATCCTGCCCATCATGAAGGCCGCGGGGGCGCCGCCGGAAGGGGCGTAGGGCAGCAGGTCGGAAACGGCGATCTCGTCGTTTTCCATGATCGTGGCCGTTTCAAGGGCCTTGCCGATGCCCTGGTCCCGGAGACGGGTTTCCGGGATCAGGCGGCCCAGGTCCGATTCCCGCCGCAGGGTGTAAAGGATCCGGCCGTCCCGGCTGACCAGGAACATGTCGTACCAGCCGAAATCGGCGGCGATGTCCTTCATGCGCGGGTCGTACTGGTCCGCCAGCGCCTGCCACTCGGGGGTTTCGATCCGGCCGTCGGCCGGGCCGGCGGCGTACTGGAGGGCCACTATGGCCTCGCCCATAAGGGTTTCGTCCTTGATCACCAGGAGCCGGGCCCGAAGATCGTCGAAGTAGGCCGTCAGTTGAGAATGCTTCAGGTCCTGGATGGCCTGGAGCTTTTCAAAGGCCGACTGGCGAAGGGTGGAGACCGTTTCCACCAGCACGGCCATGTCCCCCTGGCGCTCCAGGAAGAACTTTTCCACCTGGGCCTTTTTTATGCCCCGCACCGCCTCCAACTGGGCGTAGGATTTGGCCATCAGCGCGTCGGTGGCCAGCCGGGCGCTCCACCAGCCCGCAAGCCCCAGGGGAATCAGGCCCGCCAGCAGGAACAGGCCGATGAGTTTCGGCTTCATCTGAATATCTCTTAGCTTTTTCATCGTTTTTCTCCGATTTGTTTTTGAAGATTATGGGAAGGGCGGCGATGCCTCCGATGCCGCCTGTCACTGGTACCGCTCGAAATGGTCCGAATCGTCTTCGTCCATTTCCATTTTCAGGTCAATGCCTTTACCGCGGTCGCCGCCCATGGCGTTTCGGCCCTTGGCGCCCGGGATCCGGCGCCGGCGGGCGGGGTGGTTCCCGTGGCGATCGGCGCCGGATTCGGCCGCCGGGGCGCCCGCGCCCGCGGCCCGGCGGCCTGGCCGCCTGAGGACCTGCCGGGGCTGCGCGTCCGCCGGGTTCGGGCGCTGGCGCGGGTTGCCGTCCGGGTCTTCATTCGGGTCTTCATCCGGATACTCATCCGGGTCTTCATCCGGGTCCTCATCCGGGTCCTCGAAGTCCCGAAAATGGCCGTCCTGGATGCGTCGGGCCATGGCGGGGGCCACATCGAAGAAGGAGGCGATGTCCAGCAGGCGGCGGGAGTGGTTGGCGAAATCCTCGCTGGCGGCGGCCATCTGCTGGGTGGCCGCGGCGTTCTGTTGAATGATCTGATCAAGCTCCTGAACCGCCTCATTCACCTGGCGGATGCCGCCGGACTGCTCCGAGGTGGCGGCGCTGATTTCGATTATCAGATCCGTGGTCTTTTCCATGCCGCCGAGCATGTCCGAAAGCAGCTCGCCGGTCTGTTCGGCGATATGAAGGTTGTTGGCCGAAAGGGCCGTGATGGTCTTGGCCGCCTTCCGGCTTTTTTCAGCCAGCTTGCGCACCTCCGCGGCCACAACGGCAAAGCCCTTGCCGTGCTCGCCGGCCCGGGCCGCCTCGATGGCCGCGTTCAGGGCCAGCATGTTGGTCTGCCGGGCGATCTCCTCGATCACCCGGATGTTTTCCGATATGGAGCGGGTGGCCGACACCGTCTCCTGGACCGACCGGTGGCCGGCCTGGGCGGTATGGGCGGTTTTTCGGGCGATGATGGCCGTCTGGTTGGCGTTGTCCTCGTTATGGCTCACAGCGTCGCTCATCTGCTCCATGGACGAGGAGATCTCCTGAATCCCCGACGCCTGCTGGGAGGTGCCCTGGGAGATCTGCTCCGCGGCCCGGCTCAGCTCCTGGCTGCCCCCGGCCACCTGCTCGGCCGCCTCGCGGGCGTCCAGGGCGAATACGGCCAGGTTTTCGATGAGGGTGTTCAGGTTGTCCCGGATCAGATCGAAGTCGCCGCCGTAGGACCGCTCGATGAAGTCGGGGATCCGGCCCTGGGCCATCCGCTCCAGTTTGGCCGCCGTTTCCTTGATTGGTGCCACCACCGCGTCCAGGGTATTGTTTACGCCCTGGAGAAGTGCCGCGTAGGTGCCGCCGTACCGGTCCGCCGCCCCCCGTGCGTCCAGCCGCCCGCGGCGGGCGGCCTCTGTCAATCCGTTGATGTCCGCGCCGATCTGCCGCAGGGTCTCCACCATTCGTGCCAGGGACTGGCCCAGCGCGTCAGCGTCTGACAGAACCGGCACGGCGGTGGAAAAATCGCCCGCGGCCACCCGCTCGGCCACCCGGGCCACGGCCCGGCGGTTTTCGATCACGGCGTTGAGGCTTTCCACGATTTCCGCGAAATCCCCCGGATAGGTGACGGCGATGGGCTCCGGCAGGTCGCCCACGGCGATGCGCCGCATGTGCGCGGCCCCCATGGCCAGCGGCGCGGTGACCGCCGCCAGCGTCTGGTTGATGCCCGCGACAATGCGGCCGTAGTCGCCGCCGAAGCGCTCCGCGTCGCCCCGGGCGCTCAGGTTGCCCCCGGCCGCTTCCCGGGTCAGCCGGACGGTCTCGTCCACCAGGCCGCCGATGGCCGCGATCATGGCGTTGAGCGCCCGCATCAGCCGGTCGTTTTCGGACCGGGCCGGCGCCTCCTGGGACAGGTCGCCGCCGGCGATGGCCTCGGCGATGCGGGTGGTGCGCCCGGTGGCGGCGATCAGGGCGTTCAGGTTGTCCCTCACCTTTAGAAATTCTCCCGGATACGTATCCGTCAGGGGCTCGGGCAGATCCCCCAGGGCCAGCCGGTCTATGTGGGCGATTATCTGGGCCACCGGCTCCCGTATGGAGCGGGCCGTGAGCCACCCCATCAGGAGCAGGGGAAGCGTCAGGGCGAAAATCGCCAGGTTCACGGCGCCCAACTGGTACAGCCGCCGCTTGAGATTTTTGCTGATTTCCTCGGATTTGCCGGCGATGGCGGCATCCATCCCGGCGATGGCCGCCAGCAGTTGCTCCTTGTCCGCCTCCGCCCCGTCAATGGCCTCCCCGAAGGCTGCGGCCACCTCGTGAAAATCGGTCACCTCCCGGCGATAGCGGGTGATGTTTTCTATCAGGGCCGCTCCATAATCGGCGATGTGCTGTTCCCCGGCCAGCAGGGTCTGAAAGCGCATTCTCAGGTCATCGGCCAGGGCCTCGAGGGGATGATCGCCGGCCCTCGGGCCCGTTTTTTCGTCGCGTCCCGCAGCCCCCGAGCCCGCTTTTTCGTCGTGGCCCGCGTTTTCGAAATGAGACAGCCCCAGCCGCGAAAAGCCCAGGGCCAGGCGCATGAGCGACTCCCGGAATCCGGCCAGCAGCACGCTGAGTTGCTCCACCGCGCCCGTGTCCTCCCCCGCTGTCATCATGACGATCATCTTTTCGGAAACGGTCTGATCCAGGGCAGACAGGATGCCGTTGAGGCGGTTTTCCAGAGACTCGATCCGCGCCTTTCGGGCGTTGACCTGGGCGGCCCGGTCCAGGATCTGGGCCAGCTTTTCCCGAAAGGCCGTCAGCCGGGCGGACAGCGGCGCGCCGGATTGCGCCGCCAGGATGGCGTCGATTCGCCCCAGCAGGCGGGCGCCGTCCTTTTCCAGCGCCGCCGGGTTGCCGTAGAAGGTGGCCAGGATCAGGTTCATCTCCGACAGCGCCCGGGCCAGCTCGCGGCTCATGCCGGCGTTGTCCGCGATCTCCCGGGTTTGAACCACCAGGGTCCGGCCGATGGCGTCATGCTCGTGATGAAGGGTGAGGAAAACGAAGCCGATGACGAGGATAAAGGCCACGCAGATGGCGCCGTTGACGATCAGCAGTCGCTTGGTGATGTCGCCTTTCATGGGTCTCACTTTCAGTGTCGTAACCGGCAGTGTCGTAGCCGGCAGTGTCGCAGCCGGGCGGTCAATCGATTTGCATCAGATGGCACCCTTTCAGCAACTCCGGGCGGGGCCGGATGCCAAGCTTCCGCATGGCGCTGAGGTTGATCATGCGCTCCCCGTTGCGGTTCACCTGGATGGGAAGCTGGGACAGGGGCGTGCCGCCGATGGCCGCCATCAGCATCTGCCCGGCGATCCGGCCCTGCTCGGCCCCCGAGGGGGCCACGCCGCACAGCGCCCCCGCCCGCACATGCTCGGGCCGGGTGCCGATCATCGGCTTTCCGAAGGCCCCATGAATCCGGGAAACGGCCGTCTCCTCGGCAACCGCGGCGCCGCCTTCCGCCGGCCCGCTCAGGCCGTCCAGGGCGGCCAGCAGCAGGGCGTCGCAGCTTTGCCGCATCCCTGCCGCCAGCCGAAGCCCCTCCGGCAGATCCGATGCCAGTTGAAAGGCCCCGAAGCGGACGGGAAAGGTCTCCGGCCGCTGCCCGATGCTATCCATCAGAGCGCGGCCCACCGGGGTGTCGGCGGCCAGGTAGCCGATGGCCGTGATCTGCGGCAGCAGTTGCTTCATCATGGCGATGGCCTCGCCCACATGGGGCCGCTCCCGGATGCCGGACACATTGGCGGCAGGATATCCCCAGACGGTCGGATCATCCCGAACGCCGCAGAACATGACCGGCGTTGCCGCCTTCTCCCGCAGATGGGGCGCCACCCAAACCGTCTGAACCCGGTCGCCCGCGGCGATCACCCCGTCCGGGGACAACTGCCGGAAACGCGCCTGAAGCGCCGCGCCCAGCTCGGCATCGGACAGGTCCTTTGCCGGCAGATCGGCCGGCCCGTCGGCCCCAGCCTTGGCGTCC
>JAABTE010000135.1 GCA_011390035.1 Desulfobacteraceae bacterium
GGGCATCATCGTCCCCGGCGGCCGGGATCTCCGGCGCCAGCCGCTCCAGATCTCCCCGGAGCCGCTCCATTTCTCCCTGGACGGCCCCCTGCCGCTGGAATTCCGCCAGCTTCCGATCAATGGCCGCCCGGGCGCGATCGAACCGCTCCCGCATGGGATGGGCGCCTTCCGCGTCAATCCCATGCCACTGCTCGGCGGTCTCGGACAGGGCGACAGGGCAGTCGGCCCAGCTTTCCGCGGCGATCAGCTCCTCCAGGCGGATGCAGCAGGCCTCCAGCTCCCAGCGCCGCCGCTCGTCCGCCGGCGGCGCCTCGAACAGGGTCCGGATGCGATCTGCCGCCGCCCGGCGCACCTTCTTTCCCGAGGCGCTCCGGGCCAGCCGCTCCAGCAGGCGCCGGTCCGAAAGGCGCGAGACCACAGCCATGCCCACCTGGGGGCCGCAGTTATTCTCCGCAACCTGGCACAGGATGGCCGGGGTGTCGATCCGGTGCAGGGCGGCAAGGCGCGCGCCCACCGATTCGTCCTCCCACGCGATGGCCCCCAGCAGCCGCTCATCCTCGATGGCGTCCACAAGGGCCATTTTCTCCGCCTCGTCAAGGCTGGCGGCAAGGCGCCGGCGCAGCAGGCTGTCCCGCCGCTCCGCCAGTGCCGCTCGAAGCTCATCGGCGCCCTGGGCGGACGGGGTCAGCGCCGCTATAACCGCCGATAGAACGGCCGGATCATCGATCCGCCGGATGGCGGCCAGACGCGCGGCCGGATGGGCGTCGCCCAGGGCGACTTTCTGAAAGATCGCCGCATCGGGCGGCTCCATGTCCCGGATGGCCGCGGCGCGGACATCGGGATTGCTGTTTCGCCATTTGGGTACAATAAAATCCTTGAGGGTCATTCTCCGATTCCTCTTCAGAGCAAAAGATCGCTCCCCTATAGCACCATTATCCCTCAAATTTCAACTCCCGAATTCACGGACGCGGCGAGCCGTCAGGATCGGCTCCCACAAGTCGATGGATGAGCCGCGTCGATCCAGGATAAGAAAGGAGGACTTTCAGACTCGGAACAAAATCTCTTCTTATAATGAATCCTTGTAGATGAAGCAAAGCGGATGAAGCGGGCAAGGGGGGATCAGAAGTTGATCTGTATTCGGCCGTAGGCGGCGGGCTTGGCGTCCTTAAGGGCGGAATCCTCGCGCCCCACGGGGATCTGGGCCGACAGGCTCACGTTGACATCCTCGCCGGCGCTCCAGACCAGCCAGGGGTTGACGATGACGGAGGGGTCATTGGCATTTATGATGTTATAAAGCTCCAGGGAGGTCATCCGGGTGATGGGAAACCGGGCGCCCACAAACAGGTTGTCCCTGCCGATGGCCTGGCGCTCTTCGTTGAGATAGGCCATCCGCTCGTTATAAGTATAGTCCTCGGCCGAGGCGCGGCCCTGCCCCTCCTGGTAGTACTCCAGCACCAGGTAGAGCTTGTTTTCAAAGGTGTAGTCGATGCCCACCAGGAAGCGGGAATGATCCCGGGCGAAATCGTCCTTCACCGTATGCTCCGGCTGTTTATCCATGCTCAGCCAGGCCCGGCCGCCCTCGGCGTGGACGCCGATGCCGCCCAGCTCTCCGGAAATACCGGCGGCCAGCAGCCGCCAGCGCACGGGGATGACGGCGGTCTCCGGCGTGACCAGGCCGTTTTCCAGCCCCTGGTAATCGGTCTTGTCCTGTCGGGCCTCGGCGTAATGGATGGCCAGGTCCCACACGCCGGCGTGGGTCTTCATCTGAACCTGATAGCCGGCGTCCTCCGGCTCGAAGGCGAAATCGGACGGATCATTCGGATCGCCGTCGAAAACATACAGGGTGTCGAGCCGGGCGGCCTCTCCCAGCCGATAGGACATATAGGCGCCAGGCACGATCCGCCCGCCGTAGAGCGGGTCCATGGGGCCGCCGGACTGGAAAGGGTCAAAAGGCTTGAACCCATATCCGATCCCGGACGCGTATCGCTGGGGCCCCACCCGGAGCAGCAGATCGCCGCCGGCCGGCCCCAGACGGGTCTCGGGGGCGCCCGACATGACGGGGTCTGAAAGCGCCCCTCCCGAAGACGGCGCGTCGAGTCGGGGGGTTGCGACCGCCGGGATCTGGGGCGGTCCCGCCGACGGGGCATCGGGAAAAATCACCCGCCGAATGCGCTCGTCCATGGGCCGCATGGCCTCGGCCCGGCCACCTTCCCAGGAAAGCGCCCCATCCGCGCCCAGAGCGCCGGACGGCGGCCCCAGCATCCACAAAAGCCCAAGCAGCAGGAAAATTCCCGCCCACGGGCCATCATGGCCGCCGCGCCGGACTGATGCGTGTCGCTGGTTTTGAAAATATCGCCCCAAGGCTGGAAACCCCCTCTCTTTACATACAGTTCCACTTTTCCAAGCCTAACACCGCCCCCATGCCGTGTCAAGCATATACCAAACACAACGATATAATTTTTTATATGTTTTATTATCAGCATGTTAGGTTCGTAAGCCCAGCCATTCATGAAATCCCGCATGACCCCCTTTATCTGACCGCCATCCGCTCTTATCCTGAACCCTTGGAATTCAATCCCCGGAGTTCATCCAAGGGACCTTGGGAACCGGCTTTGACGGGACCCTGAAATATTGACTTTGACAACGGGCGGTGCTTTCATCTATAAATGATAGGGAGATGGCCGCCTTGAAAAGTCTTCATCCGCGGCGAAAAGGGAGATTATAGGGGGACGAAGGTGGAAAAATCAGCGCTTGAGTACAAGCAAGTTTTTGATATCGGTCTGATATCCGACACGCACGGCCTGTTGCGGCCATCGATGGCCCGGGCGCTCAAGGGCGTGGGGCTCATCCTCCACGCCGGAGACATCGACCGGGAATGCGTGCTGACCGCCCTGGGCGAGATCGCGCCGGTGGTGGCCGTGCGCGGCAACATGGACGGCGGAAAGTGGGCCGCGGCCCTGCCGCCCCGGGAGGCGGTGATGGCAGGCGGGGTATGGTTTTATATCCTGCACGATCTGCACGGGCTCGACCTGGACCCGAGGGCGGCCGGATTTGGCGCGGTGGTCCACGGCCACACCCACCGGCCGGCCGTTCGGAAGGAAAATGGCGTGCTGTTCATCAATCCGGGCAGCGCCGGCCCCGCCCGGCCGGACCGGCCCGTGACGGTGGCCAGGGCCCGCGTCCGGGATGGCGCTGTGACCGCCGCCATCATCGATATCGAGGCCGGCGGCCAATGATCGAGGCCCCGACCCCGATCGCGGAACAGGCCCCGATCGCTGAACAGACCACGATCGCGGAACAGGCGCCGATCGCTGAACATACCCCAAGGCCGGACGCCGGGCGCACCCTCTTTTCCGTGGAGGAGCGCACCATCGCCCAGGCCGAGGCCATTGTGGCGGACCCGGAATATGCCGACAATCCCCTCACCGGCGATTTCTCCCGCCTGCTGGACAGTTACCGGAAAAGCTACAAGCAGATCCGCCGGCTCATCCGCATGGGCGACATGCACCAGCAGCGGCTCAACCGGGCCATCCAGGAGGTGCGGGAGGCCAAGGAGATCGCCGAAGCGGCCAGCCGGGCCAAGGGCGACTTTCTGGCCAACATGAGCCATGAGATCCGCACCCCGCTCAACGCCATGATCGGGATGACCAACCTGGCCATTGAAACCCCGGCCCCGGCCAAGGTCAAGCACTATCTGAACACCGTGCGCAAGGCGGCCCATACCCTCATGGCCCTGATCAACGACATCCTCGACTTTTCAAAGATCGAGGCGGGCAAGCTGGATCTGGAGCGGGTCGATTTTCTCCTTCAGGATGTGCTGGATCACCTTCGCGACATGTTCTGCGAGCGGGTTCTGGAAAAGAACCTGACCCTGGATGTGGTGGTGGATCCGCAAATCCCCCCCTGCCTGGTGGGCGATTCCCTGCGCCTGGGCCAGGTGCTGATCAACCTGACCAACAACGCCGTGAAGTTCACCGAAAAAGGCGGCGTCACCCTGCGTGTGGAAGCGGTGGACATCACCGACGAGGCCATCCACCTGAGCTTTGCCGTGGAGGATACGGGCATCGGCATCGCGCCGGAAAAAGCCAAACACCTGTTTAACGCCTTCACCCAGGCGGACAGCTCCACCACCCGAAAGTACGGCGGCACGGGGCTGGGCCTTTCCATCTGCAAGCTGCTGGTGGAGCTGATGGACGGCCGGATCGGCGTGGAAAGCGCCCCCGGGTCGGGCAGCCGGTTTTTCTTCACTGCCGTCTTCGGGGTCTCCAGCGGCCGGGGCCGGGCGGAGGGCGACAGCCGGCGGGCCCAGCAGATCGAAACCATGGCCGCGGCCATGGAAAAAATCCAGCGCCGCCGCGTGCTGCTGGTGGAGGACAACGCCATCAATCAGGAGGTGGCCCGGGAGGTGCTGGAGAGCGCCGGGGTTCTGGTGGACATCGCCGGAAACGGCCGGGAGGCCATCGGCGCCCTTTACATCAATCAGTATGACGCGGTTCTGATGGATGTGCAGATGCCGGAGATCGACGGGTTCGAGGCCACCCGCCTGATCCGGCGGAATCCGGATTTCAGGAATCTGCCGGTGATCGCCATGACGGCCCATGTGATCAAGGGCGTGCGGGAGGACTGCATGGCCGCGGGCATGAACGATTACATCAGCAAGCCCATCGACAACGCCGAGCTGTTCATCACCCTGGCCCGGTGGATGCCGGAGGCGTCGGCGGCCGGGGATGACCCCCATCCGCAATCTCCATCCCAATCCCTGTCCCAGCCTCCGACCCAATCCCCGACCCAATCCCCGACGATTCCATCCGCCGAATCGGGGCCGGCCGAACCGCTCCCGGCCGAATCGCTTCCGGCCGAACCGGCATTCACTGAAGGGGCATCCACCGAACCGGCATTCCTGAAGCGGCATCCACTGAAGCGGGTCAACCGGAAGGCGGGCCGATGGCCGCGGAACGCGAGATTCCCTCTCTTCCCGGCATTCGCATGGACCTGGCCCGAAAGCGGTTGGGCGGAAATATGGAATTGCTGCGCCGGCTGTTGAAGGATTTTGCCGGCGCCTATAATGACGCGGACCGGCAAATGGCGACCCTGATCTCGGAAGGGGACGCTGCGGCCGGAATGGCCCTGGCGCATACCATCAAGGGGGTGGCCGCCAATCTGGGCGCTCAGCCCCTGGCCGAAGCGGCCCAGGCGCTGGAAGCGGATCTGAGAGACGATAAGAACCCGGCCGCCCCCCTTGCGGATTTCAGCCACGCGCTTTCCGTTGCGCTGGAATCCATCGGCCGACTGGGCGAGTGGCCGGAAAACCGGTCGTCATCCTCCGACCCCGGCGACGCCTGCCCGCCGGGGCCGGAATGGAATCGGCAATTGGCCCTTGAGCTGGATGGAGAGCTGGACGGGCTGGCCCGGCTGATCGGCAAAAACAGCGCCCGGGCCGAGGACGCCGCCGCCGCCATCTCCGGCCGATTGCCATCCGGCCCACTGGCCGAGGCCATGGATCAGCTCGGGGCAAAGATCCGGGGATTCGATTTTCGCGGGGCCAAAGCGCTTCTGGCGGACATCCGCCGGGGGGTGGACGCGGCGATCCTCGCCTGCCCGGACCCTTCCGGCGATCAGGATTCCGACCCGGGCGAATCGAGCCGGTAAATCCGTCCCGGCAGCGTCCGGCCAAGGTAGACCGACAGGGCGCGGGCGCACCCTTTCAGCCGTTCCAGATCGATGCCCGTTTCAATCCCCATGGCCGCGAGCAGATGGACCGTGTCTTCCGTGGGAATATTGCCTGCGGCGCCGGGAACAAAGGGGCATCCGCCCAACCCGCCCACCGAGGCGTCGAAGGATCGGATGCCGAACCCGAGGGCGATGGCGAGATTGGCCAGACCCAGCCCCCGGGTGTCATGAAAATGCATCCCCACCTCCAGCCCACCGGCAACCGGCAGCACCCGCTCCAGCAACCGGGACACCGACAGGGGATTGCCCATGCCGGTGGTGTCGGCCAGGGTGATGGCGTCAGCGCCGGCCCCGGCCATCTCGGCGACCATTTCCGCCACCCTCTCAATGGGGATTTCCCCTTCGAACACGCACCCCAGGGCGCACTGAATTCCGCCGATCACCGTCGCCCCGCCCGCCGCGGCCCGGCGGATCATGGCGACCCCCTGCCCCAGGGCCGCCCGCCGATCCATGCCCGCGTTGCGAAGGGAGTGGGCGTCGCTTGCGGACACGGAGGCCTCGATCCGCTCCATTCCCGCGTCCAGGGCGCGCTCCACCCCCCTGAGGTTTAACGCCAGGGCCGACCAGGTCAATCCATCCCGCCGGGGCAGCCGACGGGCCACCTCCGCGGCGTCCGCCATCTGGGGAACCTTTTCCGGATGCACGAAGGCCACTGCCTGGATGCGGGAAAACCCGGCGTCCGCCAGCATCCGGATGAATTCGATCTTGAGGTCGGTCGGGATGATGGCCGATTCGAACTGAAATCCGTCCCGGGGGCCCACCTCGGTGAGGATCACGGAGGCGGGGAGCCGGTCCCGCCATGGGGACTGCGGCGATTCCCCGCCCGGATGACGACCGCCAAAGGTCATTGAACCCGCTCGTAAAAGCCCTGCCGGACGCTGCGGATTTTCCCCTGCTTCTTCAGACGATGGACGATATTGCCCACCTTTTTCTTGTCGAACCCGGTGTGCTGGGAAAGATCATCGATATCGATGCCGCGCTCGGCCTTGTTGATCACCGCCAGAACCGCGAAGGTGGCCGTGTCGGCGCCCGGGCGGCCGGCGCTTCTGCGCCCGGCGCTGGGGGCGGCCTTGGCGGGCTTTTCCGCCTTTTCCTTTTTTTCCGCCTTTGCAGGCCGACCCCTTCGCGCCGGGGCCGGCTCTGCCGGCTTTTGGGCGGGGGGCGGCTCCGGGGCGCCGGCGTCCGCGGCGGGCGGGGCCTGGTCCTCTTCGGCCATGTTCTCAAGGCCCCTGGCCACTTCATCGATTCCCCTGGCGAACGCCTTCAACCCGCTGGCCAGCGCATCAATGAAAAACTTGGGTTCGATTTGCATGGTGATCTCTCCTTTTCGTGTGAATTGATTGCAAGCAAGA
>JAABTE010000136.1 GCA_011390035.1 Desulfobacteraceae bacterium
CCGGGCGTGGAAGATTGCGGGCCGGAAGCGGGCCAGGGCCACTTCCGGGCGATCCGCGGCGGCGGCAAGTGCGCCCATCCATCCCAGGGCGGCGGAGAGAATCCGGGCGTCCTCCGCCTCCCGGCCCCAGCGAAGGGCCGATTCGAGAAGTCCCCAGGCCGTCTCCCGCAGGGATTCAGCGGCGCCACCGCCCGCGCTGGCCGGCGCGGCATCCGCCCGGTCCATTGGCAGAGGAGCGGCGGAAACGCCATCCGCAGCGGCATCATGATCAGAAACGGGGGCGGCGGCATCGGCCAGGTCCATGGCCAGAAGAGCGGCGGAAACGCGATCAGCGGCGGCGTCATGATCCGAAACGGGGGCGGCGGCATCGGCCAGGGCGCTGCTCAGGGCGGCGGCCGCGGCCGGCGCGTCGCCTTCCGCCAGGCGCAGCCGACCGAGGTTGATGCCGATCCGCATCCGCCAGCCCGCCGCCTGTGGCGCCGCCGCGCCGGCCCCATCAGCCAGAGCCGCCAGGGCCGACGCATAGGCGCCGGCCGCAGCGTCCGGCCGTCCGGCCACGCGCCGCGCGTTTCCCAGAAGATTGCCTATCCTGGCGCGTATCAGGGCGGCGGCGGGACCCGATTCGGAGGCCGATTCGCCCATCAGCGCCTCCGCCTGCTCCAGCGCGGCCAGTGCCTCCTCCGGATGGCCCAGGCTCATGTGGCACTCGGCCAGTTGGGCCAGAAAAAGCGGATCCTCGTCCGCGCCGGCCGATCCCCCGGCGGCGGCGCCGTCCAGAAGCGCGGCCATGGCCCCGGGGTGATAGCCGATCCGCTGCAACGCCTCGGACAGACGGATGCCAACGGCCCGGCGGCGGGGATCGGCCGGCGCCATCCGGCCGGCCACATCCCGGAGCAGCGCGGCCGCCCCCCTGAAATCGCCCATGCGGAACCGCTCGGAGGCCGCGGCCGAATCGTCCCCCTCCGCCAATGGGGGGATCAACGCCGTTGTGGAGACCGGCACCACCGCCGACGCGACGATGGCGGCTCCGCCGCTGGCCATTCCGGCGGCGCCGCTGGCCACTCCGGCCCCGGCCGTCGCAGCAAGCAGCGCCAGGGCGCATATCAGAAGCATCCGTGCCATGGGAATCCTAAAACTCCTTGAAATCATCCTCATCCAGCGGAATCAGCTCGCTTGGGCTCACCTCCCTGGCCCGATAGGGGGTCATGGCTTTTTTCCCGTCGCTCCTCGCCTGCCGATCCGGGATCTCGCGGGTGCGCAAGCCCTGATCATCCGACGACATGCCATGCCCGGCACCCTGTTCCAGACCGTATTCCGGCCCATCGTCCGCCCGATCCGCATCCCAGCCGCCCCTTGCCGGACGGCCCGTGCCCCGCTGACCCCTCGACCCGGCGCCATCCTCCCATGGGTCCGACTCCCATTGCCGATCCGCATCCCCTATGTCCCCGGCGAGACCGGCGGCGGCGGACCTTCCCAAAAGGGACACCAGCTTGGCCACGATGGTCTTCATCAGCTCCGCCTGGGCGTTCATCTGCTCGGCGGCGGAGGCCGATTCCTGGGCGTTGGCCGCGTTCTGCTGGGTTACCTTGTCCATCTCGGAAACGGCCCGGTTGACCTGCTCGATGCCCGAGGCCTGCTCGCTGGAGGCGGCGGCGATCTCCTCCACCAGGCTCTCGATGCGGGCGGTGCCCTCGGCCGCCGCGGTGAATCTGTCGTTGGCCTCTTCAACCAGGCCCACGTTCGCCTTGATCTTCTTGACGGTGCCCTCGATAAGGGCGGCTGTGTTCCGGGCCGCTTCAGCCGCCCGCATGGCCAGATTCCGCACCTCGTCGGCCACCACGGCGAATCCGGCGCCGGCCTCGCCGGCCCGGGCCGCCTCCACCGCCGCGTTCAGGGCCAGCAGGTTGGTCTGGAAGGAGATTTCGTCGATGGTCTTGACGATCTTCTGGGTCTCCTTGCTGGCCTTGGAAATCTCCTCCATGGAGACGTTGAGCCGGCTCATGGTGGCGTCGGCCTGGTCCATGCTCTTTCGGGCGCTGTTGACCAGCCCCTTGGCCTCGTTGGCATTGGAGGCGTTGGAATGGGTCATGGAGGCCATCTGCTCCAGGGAAGAGGACGTCTCCTCCAGCGAGGCGGCCTGCTCGGATGCGCCCTCGGCCAGTTGGCCGCTGGAGCCGGAAATCTGGTGGGCCGCCGAGGCCACCTGATCGCTCATCATTTCCATATCATAAACGGCCCGGGAAATCACCTTGAGCATGCTTCTGGAAATCAGCCATATGATCGTGGACAACAGCAGGATCATAACGCCCCCCAGCGCCAGAAACAGCAGCCGCATCTTCTTCAGAGGCGCCATCAGCTCCGACTCCCGCACGGCGGTGACAACGGTCCAGTTCTTCGGCTGATAGGTGACGAACCGGCCGATGCGGCGCAATCCCTCCCAATCGTAGGCCACCTCCCCCGAATCATTCCCGATGAGCGTCCGGCCGAACGTCTGGTCCGAAATATCGGTGTTGAAGATCGTGCCGGGGTCCGGGTGGGAGATGATCCTGCCGTCGGCGTCCACGATATAGGTGTAAGTGGTGTTCTCCTTTCCGAGAAAATAGTCCGAAAAGGACTTGAGGTTGACCGCCGCGCCCATCACCCCCGTCAGGTTGCCGTTGGCGCTGATGGGCGCGGTGATGAGAAAGACCGGCTCTCCCGAGCCGGTGTCCTTCTGCACATCGCTCACCCAGGTGCCGCCCTGGCGGGCCTTGTCCATGATTTTCTCCAGAATCGGCTTGCCCGAAAGCCCTTCTCCATCGGATAGGTCGCCCGTGGCGTCCATGAGTATCCGTCCAGAGGGGGCCATGACAAAGATGTTCTCATAATACGGGGAATGGCCCTGATAGATCCTGAGGCGCTCTTGGGCCTCGTCCAGGCGCTGGCCGATGGTGGCCGCCTTGAACACGCCGTTTTCACTGAAAAGAATTGCGTCCCGCTCCCGATCCGCCATCCAGATGGACAGCTTGCTCATGCTGTTGCGGGCGATGTCGGTGAGTCGGCGGCCCTCCTGGATCTGTACCTGCTCCTGGGCGATCATGTAAGAGACAACCCCCATGGCCCCGATGCACAGAACGGGGACGAGGATAACCGCCGTCATCAGCTTTTGTCGGAAATTCATTCTCTTGGCCATGGACTTTTGTATCCTCCATATCTCCGGGCATTATCTCCGGGCGTTATTTCCGGCCATCGTTTAAGCCCATTGTTGATGGCAAAGGTTGTCCTCCGGCGCCTCATCGGACCGCCGGGGGGGCGCGGGATTCCGAAGCCCTCTCTTTTTTAGCATTTGTCAGCCGAATTGTACACCCCCATTCTTCCATTTGACAATTCCGCACCCCTCGCCCTATGCTGGTAAGAGAGGCACTCAAAGAAAGGATCGCGCATGGGAAAGCAGCAAGTGGATGCGCATCGGCGCATCTTATTGAAATCCCTTATCGGCGGCGGCGTCATGCTTTTGAGCGGATTGCCGTGGCGGCCCGGCGCCGCCTGGCCGGGGGCGGGCACGGCCAGGGCGGCGGAAACCGCCGCAGATCGACCGATCACGGCCCAGGGCGTTCGAAAAACCCAGGGCATGGTCACCATAAACGGCCTTGCCGCCACCATCGGGGCTGTGGTAAAGCCGGGGGATACGGTGGTAACCGGCCCGGACAGCATGGTGATTTTCGTGATGGAGGATGCCACGCTCATGCTGCGGGCCAGCACCCGCCTGACCGTGGAAGGGCGGCGCAAGACGCCGGAAGACCTGCGGGTGGACCGGCTTGGCCTCTCCAGCGGCGCCATGTCGGGCGTCTTTGGCCCCGGCGAGCGGACCATTCAGACCCCCACGGCGGTAGCGGCCATCCGGGGCACGGGCATCTATGTGGAGGCCGAGGCGCATCTGACTTATGTCTGCCCCTGTTACGGCACCATCGATATCGCCTCCCGGGCCGCGCCCGAAACGATCCTGCGGCTGGAAACCCGCCATCACGAGCAGCCCCATTACATTTTCGCATCCGAGGCGCGGCGGCTGATTGTGCCCGCGCCCATGATCAACCATACGGACGCGGAGCTGATCCTGCTGGAATCGATGGTTGGCAGAAAGCCGCCCTTCGCCCTGCCGAACGCCGCCTCGGGACCGGGAGCCGGGGCGGACAAAGGGGCCGCGAAGCCCCCGGCGAAAACCGGCGGCTATTAATTCCACTTTGGTAGGTTAAGGTATAACTTGTTGGTGGGATAACACCAGGTTGAACAATCGGCGGCTATTAATTCCAGTTTGGTGGCTTAAGGTATAACTATTTGATTTTAATAATTTTAGCTCTATCGTGGCTATGATTGTCTATTTGCAATAAAATCAGGGATTTAGCCTCTAAAATGCCCAAGCAAAATCAGGCCGGGACTGTCAGGCTGTACCGGGGCCGAAGGTTTCCTGGGTCTTCATCATCCGCAGGGCCTCGAGTACCCGCCTGGCCCGCTGGTTGCCCATCCGGGCGGACGCGCTGAAATCCTCGAACGCCCGGGCGTCCTGATCCATTTTCAGGAAAACGATGCCGCGGTTGTAGTAGGCGTGGTGGGCGTCCGGATCTTCGCCGATGGCCTTCGTGAACACGTCGATGGCCTCCTGGTACTTGCCGTTCTGAAACAGGGCGTGGCCCCTGTCGATCCACTCGGGGCGGGGCGCGCCGGAAGCCGCCCCCGAAGCGCTCCCGCCGGGGGCGGCCGCAAGGGACGCGTCTCGGGCGATCGCAAGGCACGCGCCTCGAACGGGCGCAAGGGACGGCACAAAGACGTGACCGCAGTGGCGGCAGCCCCTTGCACGCGCCTGCACGCGCTCGGCGCAGCGGGGGCAATTTTTCATCCGGTCCTGGCCGGTCTGTTCCCGGCGCTCCCGCAGCTTCTTGTTGAAGCTGACCTGGTATTTTTCGGTGATCCGCTCCAGAAAGCCGGCAAAGGCACGCTCATCGAACTGATAGATGGCGATCTGGTGTTGGATCTCCTGCAGCACGATCCGCCGGTTCTCCTCGTGGTCAGGCAGGATCAGAGAAAAGTCGGCCAGAAGCTCGATGATCTGACCGTATTTGTCCAGTTGAAGGTTCTGAATGGCTGCCGAGGCGCCCATCTCGTTTTTGATGTTGTCGATCTTGAAATAATCCACGGCGTTCTTTATCAGCGTCTTGGTGCCGTTGCGGATGGTGCGCTCCAGCATGGTGGTGTCATGTTCCCGCCTCAGCTTGCGGATCTTCTGGTTATAAGCCCGCTTGATGCGGCCCAGAAGGGCGGTGTAGCGCTCCTCGAATTCCTTTTTGGTCAGAAGAAAGGTGGTCAGCAGCACCAGCAGATACACCAGGGCCGTTGTCAGAAAGGTGACTTTGGGGCTGACCACCTGAAACGACAGATAGGCCGCCAGCAGAACGCCCACAAGGCCCAGTATCATCAGATTGCCGTAAAGATGCATGGTGCGGACACTCCCTTGCGGAGCTTTTTGCGCCGGCGGGTGAATGGTGTGGGGAATATCAATCATTCTCCTGTCTTTATTGAGGGTTATGCCTTACCGATCCTGGCGGTATCTTCCATGTTACGCCGAATTTAATCAATAGGTAAACAAAGGTAATCAGTGGTAGAATTATCCTACTTGGCCCGCCCCCGGCCTGTCGGGGTTCGGGAAAAGCGCTTGACAGGATGGCGCCGACTTCCTAATATACAAAGGTTTGTTAATCTGAAAAGGCCCCGGTTGGCCGATGGATGAAGCCTTATGTATTTCGACGCGAAAAAGTCAAAGGTCGGCCGAAACGCCCCCTGCCCCTGCGGCAGCGGCCTGAAATTCAAAAAATGCTGCCTGAATATCGGGGACGCCGGCCCGCCCGATCAAAAGGGAATCGACGAGATCTACCTGGCAAAATACAATATCCGCCTGAAGAGCGCCGATGATATCGCCGCCATACGCAAGGCCGGCCGGCTGGTGGTGGACACGCTGGACCGGGTGGAGGCCATGATCGGCCCCGGCGTCACCACGGAACAGATCAACGCCTTCGTACACCGGCACACCATCGAAAACGGCGCCGCGCCCGCTCCCCTTAACTACCGGGGCTTTCCCAAAAGCTGCTGCGTTTCGGTCAACGAGGTCATCTGCCATGGCATCCCCGGAGAACGGGTCCTGGCCGATGGCGACATCGTCAATGTGGACGTGACCTCCATTCTGGACGGCTATTTCGCAGACGCCAACAAGACATTTTTCGTGGGATCGCCCTCCGAAAACGCCCGGCGGATCGTGGCCACCGCCCTGGAAAGCCTGCGGGTGGGCATCAGCATGGCGCGGCCGGGAAACACGGTGGGCGACATCGGATGGGCCATCCAGAACTACGCCGAGGGCCGGGGCTGCTCGGTGGTGCGGGAGTTCGTGGGCCACGGGGTGGGCCTTGCCTTTCACGAGGCGCCCCAGATTCCCCACTACGGCAACCGGGGGGAAGGCATCGCCCTGGCGCCGGGCATGGTGTTCACCATCGAGCCGATGATCAACCTGGGAAAAAAGGATCTGCGGATTCTCAAAGACAAGTGGACGGCGGTGACCAGCGACGGCTCCCTGTCGGCCCAGTTCGAGCAGACCGTGCTGGTGACGGAAAACGGCTATGAGAGCATGACGCCGTTTTAGAGCATGACGCCGTTTTTGTGGCGGGCGGCCGTTGCGGCACCCGCGCCGAGTTCCCGTGCCGAACTCTCGTGCCGATCTATGGATACATCTTATTGAAAATGAAAAAGAATACAAAAGGACCGGACATGGCATCATCCCTGGATGAACAGATCCTGCGTGCGGCCAAGGAGATCGTAGTCAAATTCATCGAAACCGGCCGCGTCTCCCCAAGCGCCTTTCCGGACACCTTCAAATCCATATACGCCACGCTGGAAGAAACGGTGAAAAAACCGGCCGGGGGAGCTGAAGAAAAGGAGGCTGCCGGCCCGGAAAAGGCATCCTCTTAAGAAGAGCCCCCCAGCGGGGCCCAGCGCAGAGCGCTATTTGCCGAAGGCTTCTGAAAAACGGACCACCTGCGGCCGGGGCACCAT
>JAABTE010000137.1 GCA_011390035.1 Desulfobacteraceae bacterium
GGCCAGCTCCGGCACAACGCCGCCGTAAGGGCGATGAACGGCCACCTGGGAGGCCACCACCGAGGAGAGGATCCGGTTTCCATCGGCCACCACGGCTGCGGCCGTCTCGTCGCAGGAGGTTTCAATCCCGAGAACGCGCAAGTGGGCCGTCTTTTTCAGGATGAGGGTCCCGGAGGTTGCCGAGAGTCTTTTTCCGGGCGGATTCCGGCACCGAATCCGAATCTGGAAAGGTATCCGGCCCCGGAAAGGGATTCGGCCCCGGAACGGTATCCGACATAGAAAAATGATCCGCCGCGCCCGCCGGGCGCGGCCGAGTCTTTGGGGCTCAACAGCCGCCGGGGGGGCTTTTGCGGGCGCCTGCGGCCAGCCAGTGGAGCAGCCGCCCGAGTATGCCGGCCGACATTGTCAGTCCACCCAGGCCACCCGGCTGGCCGAATGGCGCCGGTCGCCGATTTCGCCGATCACCACGGCTGCCTCATTCATTCCCTGCAGCCGGGCGATCACATCCTGAACGGCCCGGGGGGGCACCACGGCCACTATGCCGATGCCGTTGTTGAAGGCGCGGAGCATTTCCTCGTCGGAGACCTTTCCGGCGGATTGCAGGAAGCGGAAAATCGGGGGGATCTCCCAGGAATTTCGCTTCAGCGTCACGCTGCACGCATCCGGGATGATCCGGACGATGTTCTCGGCCAGGCCGCCGCCTGTGATGTGAGCCAGGCCGTGGATGGGCAGGTCCCGGATCAGGCGCTGGATCGTCTCCACATAGATCCGCGTGGGCGTGAGCAGCGCCGGACCCAGCGGGCCCCCCAGGTCCGGCACGTTGGAATCCACGGCCAGGCCCAGCTTGTCAAAACAGATCTTGCGGACAAGGGAAAACCCGTTGCTGTGCAGCCCGCTGGAGGGAATGCCCACCAGGGCGTGGCCCACGCCGATCTCCGAGCCGTCGATAATTTTCGCGTTGTCCACAATGCCCACGGCAAAGCCGGCCAGATCATACTCGCCATCGGCGTAATAGCCGGGCATCTCGGCGGTCTCGCCGCCGATCAGGGCGCAGCGGGCCTCGGCGCAACCGTCGGCAATGCCCTCGATGACCTGACGGGCAATGGAGTTGTCCAGCTTCCCCATGGAAAGATAGTCAAGGAAAAACAGCGGCTTGGCGCCCTGGACGGCCACGTCGTTGACGCACATGGCCACCAGATCGATGCCGATGGTGTTGTGTTTTTGCATCATGGCGGCGATCTTGAGCTTGGTGCCCACGCCGTCGGTGGAACTGACCAGCACGGGCCGGTCGATGTTGGCGATGTTCAGCGAGAAGAGCCCGCCAAAGCCGCCGATTTCGCCCATCACGCCGGAAACGGCCGTGCGCTTGGCGATCTCCTTGATCTGCCGGACGAGTTCGTTGGCCGAATCGATATCCACGCCCGCCTTGGCATAGCTCAGGGATTCATCATCCATATTGCGTTCGATCTCCTATACCAGTATCCCTCCGATCGGCGATTTCCGATCGGATAAACTCTGAAAATAGACCGACGGCCGAAAAAAGTCAAAATAATTTTTTTGACAACCTCTCCGCCATGTTGTAAATACAGCCGAAGCATCAACCTTTCAGCGCCTGAATCCGATTCAGGCGTCGTTTTCATTCTAAGGATGGCATACCATGACAAAATTCGCACGGCTGGACAGACTGCCCCCCTACGTTTTCGCGCAGGTCACCGAGATCAAGCACGCGGCCCGGCGTGCCGGCGAGGATATCATCGATCTGGGGATGGGCAATCCGGATCTGGGCACCCCGCCCCATATCGTGGAAAAACTGGTGGAGGCGGCCCAAAAACCCCACAACCACCGCTATTCGGCCTCCATGGGCATCACCAAGCTGCGAATGGCCATCGCCGACTGGTACCAGCGCAAATTCGACGTCTCGGTGGACCCGGACACGGAGGTGATCGTCACCATCGGCGTAAAGGAGGGATTGTCGCACCTGATCCTGGTGACCATCCGGCCCGGAGACGTGGTCTTCACGCCCAACCCCACATACCCGATCCATCCTTATTCGGCCATCATCTCCGGCGGCGACGTGCGGGGCATTCCCACCGGCCCGGAAGATCAGTTCTTCGAGAACCTGACCCACGCCACAAAACAGACCTGGCCCCGGCCCAAGGTGCTGATCCTGTCCTATCCCCACAACCCCACCACCGAGACGGTGGAGCTGGACTTTTTTGAAAAGATCGTGGACTATGCAAGAGAACACGACATCCTGGTGATCCACGATTTCGCCTACGCGGAGCTGACCTTCGACGGGTACAAGGCCCCGAGCTTTCTTCAGGCAAAGGGCGCAAAAGACGTGGGCGTGGAGTTTTACTCCCTGTCCAAAAGCTACAACATGGCCGGCTGGCGGGTGGGCTTCTGCGTGGGAAACAAGGAGACCATAGCCGCCCTTCGCCGAATCAAAAGCTACCTTGACTACGGCATCTTCCAGCCCATCCAGATCGCCTCCATCATCGCCCTGAACGGCGATCAGAGCTGCGTTGAGGAAATCCGCCAGATCTACCGCACCCGCCGGGACGCGCTGATAAACGGCCTTTCCCGCATCGGCTGGGATATCCCGAGCCCCAAGGGCACCATGTTCGTATGGGGAAGGATTCCGGAGCAGTATCGTCACATGGGGTCCGTGGAGTTTTCCAAGATGCTGATCCGCAAGACCCAGGTGGCCGTCTCGCCGGGCCTCGGGTTCGGCGAATACGGGGATGAATACGTCCGCTTCGCGCTCATCGAGAACAACATGCGCATCAACCAGGCCGTGCGCGGCATCAGGAAAATCATGTAGCGCGTGAAAAATGATGTATAAAATCCATAAACAGATCCTGTATAAATACAGGTCATGTATAAATGTCGTATATAAATACGGATAAGGGATGAATAAGGACAAGGAGCGGGACACATGAAAGAGATCAGGATCGGATTGCTCGGGTGCGGCACGGTGGGCCGGGGGGTGGCCAAAATCCTGACGGAGAGCGCGGCGCTGATCGCCTCCCGGGTGGGGGCCCGGCTGACCCTGGCCCGGGTGGCCGACGTGAGCCCGGACGCTGCGGCCGGCCTGAGCCTGCCGGAGGGGGTCTTTGTCAACGACGCCAGGAAGGTGGCGACCGAGCCGGACATCGACATCGTTCTGGAGATGATCGGCGGCGAGGGCCTGGCAAGGGAATTGATCCTTGCAGCCATCGCCGCGGGCAAGCATGTGGTCACGGCCAACAAGGCCCTGCTGGCCGCCCACGGCAACGCCCTGTTCGCCGCGGCCGCCGAAAAAGGCGTGGACCTGGCCTACGAGGCGAGCGTGGGCGGGTGCATGCCCATCATCAAGACCATCCGCGAATCCCTGGCGGGCAACCGGATCATGTCCATGACCGGCATTCTCAACGGCACATGCAACTACATCCTGTCCCGGATCACCGACGAGGGGATCGATTTTCAGACCGCCCTGTCCCAGGCCCAGGCGGCCGGATTCGCCGAGGCGGACCCGACCCTGGACGTGGACGGCTTCGACACGGCCCACAAGCTGGCGATTTTAAGCGCCCTGGCCTACGGCATGAGGATCAACCTGAGGGACATCTACATCGAGGGCATCTCCGCCATCACGCCCATGGACATCGCCTTTTCCCGCCAGTTCGGCTATAAGATCAAGCTTTTGGCCATCGGCAAATGGGGGCGGGACGCCGTGGAGGCAAGGGTGCATCCCACCATGGTTCCCTTTTCCAACCCCCTGTCCAACGTCAAGGCCAACCTCAACGCCATCACGGTGACCGGAGACGCGGTGGGCGACATCACGCTCTACGGCTACGGCGCCGGCCAGATGCCCACGGCCAGCGCGGTGGTGAGCGACGTGGTGGACATCGCCCGAAACCTGCTGACCGGCGCCGCCGGGCGGGTGCCCCTGATGTCGTATCAGCCGTCGGCCATCCGATCCATGCCGATCAAGCCCATGGACGAGATCGCCACCCACTATTACTTCCGCTTCGCCGCCCTGGATCGGCCCGGCGTCCTCTCACGCATCTCGGGCATCCTGGGAGAATACGGCATCAGCATCAAGTCCGTGCATCAAAAGGGGCGAGGCGCGGAGGACGCGGTGCCCATCGTCATGCTCACCCACCTGGCCACCGAGGCCAATGTTCGCAAGGCCCTGTCTGAAATCGCCCGGCTGGACGTGGTGGGCGACCGGCCAATGGTCATCCGGATCGAAGACGAAAACGGCGAGGAGGCCGAATCGGGCTATTGACGCCCTGCCCATAGGCGCCCGGCGAATCGGCGCCCGGCGCACTGACACCTTATCGAAGCGAGGCGACATGCACATCATCTGCTCGGACATGGAGGGGGTTTACACGCCCGAAATCTGGATCAACGTGGCCGAGGCCACCGGTATTTCCGAACTGCGGCTGACCACCCGGGATATTTCGGATTACGATGTTTTGATGCGAAAGCGCCTGGGCATCCTGAAGGACAACGGCCTGACCATCCACGACATCGCCCGGGTGATCGAAAAAATGGACCCCCTGCCCGGCGCCCTTGAATTTCTCAACTGGATGCGCTCCCAGGCGCCGGTGATCATCGTGTCGGACACCTACACCCAGTTCGCCGGCCCCCTGATGCAAAAGCTCGGCTGGCCCACCCTCTTCTGCCATACGTTGAGCATCGGCCCGGACGGCACCGTCATCGATTACAACCTGCGCCAGCCGGAGGCCAAGAAGCGAACGGTGGAGGCCCTCAAGACCCTTGCGTACGAGGTGATCGCCATCGGCGACTCGTACAACGACATCCAGATGCTGGAAACCGCCGACACCGGCATCCTGTTCAACCCGCCGGACAACGTGCGGGCGGAGTACCCGGGCTTTGCGGCCGCATTCGATTACCAAGCCTTGAAGGCGGCCATCGCCAAGGCCCTCGGGGGGGAAGACGGCGGGGGAGCGTGAAGCCGCATCGGGCGCCCTATCGGGTCATCTATGGCGACACGGATCGCATGGGGGTCGCCTATCATGCCAATTACCTGCGCTGGTTTGAAATCGGTCGGTCCGAGTTGTTCAGAAGCCTGGGGATGACCTACAGGCAGATCGAGGAGAAGGGGTTTTTTCTTCCGGTCTCGGAGGCCTTCTGCAAATACATCGCCTCGGCCGTTTACGATGATCTGATCGCCATCGAAACGGCCGTGGATCCTTCGGTGCGGGCGGGGGTCAAGTTCAATTACCGGATCATGGGCCCCGCGCCGGAAGAGCGACCGCTGGCAACCGGCCACACCCTGCACGCATTCGTTAATGACAAGGGCCGGGTCGTCCGGCCACCGAGCTTTTTTCTGGAGCTGCTCCGGGAAGACTGACAGCCGAGGGCCGGGTCGTCCGGCCGCCGAGCTTTTTCCTGTAGCTGCTTAGGGAAGACTGACAGCCGGGAGCCAAGGACCGGGACCCGGAAGCCGGGAGCCGGGGGATTTATCCCCCGGCCGTCCGGCGGGGCATCGTTACCACCATCTTCGGCTCCTTCAGCGGTTCACAAACGCCGGGCCGCCTTGCGGGGAAGTGATCCGATCAAACCGCCGCCATGAGGCTTTCCGGCGCCTCGCCCCGCATGTACTGTTGGATGCCCTCCTCCTTCCACACCCTGATGGTCTTGTTATCCATGGGCTTGATCCGCATGCCGATGGCATTGACGGGAAACTCGTGTTTTTTCTGAATTTCGATCCAGTTTTTCTTGACCGCCGGGTCCAGTGCCATGATATCACCTCCTCTAATGATTCTGTAGATGGCCCCTCGGGCCGCGCTTCCCTGGGGGCCGGCTTTTGCTTTTGCAATTCGCATACCAGAAACATAAGTGCCTGATATCCTTCAAACGGCATGGAAGATGGGCATGGAGGATGGGGAAACTGGCGGATAAGAGATCGGAATGGGAAGGCAAAAACGGGCGGAATCCGCCCCGAATTCCTGTCGATGAGATTTAATATATTGAGTTAATTAGAATTAATTTTTTTGGGCGGAATCCGCCCGATTGGGGCGCTACAAGCCCAGTCGCTTCATTCGGCGAAAAAGCGCCCGCCGGGAAAGCCCCAGCGTCTCCGCCGCCCGGGTGCGATTGTATCGACAGTCTGCAAGGGCGGCGGTGATCTTTTCGGCCTCGAATCGATCAAGGGCCGCCCGCAGCTCCAATTCCGCCCCGGAATCCGCAACTCCGCCGCCCGCCGAGGATTCATCCCGCAGCGGGGTGTAAGGCCCATCATTCCGCTGCGGGGAGAGAGGCCCATCATCCGGCGCTCCGGGGAATGCCCCGCCGCCGGCCTGACCGGGCTCCTCACCCGAGACCCGGATGAAATCGAGGGACCGCACCGTCAAAAACCGCTGCAACACGTTCTGCAACTCCCGCACGTTGCCCGGCCAGTCATATTGTAAAAGCCTATCCATCACCCCCGGCGGCAGGGGCCGGGCCACGCCCTTGCCGGCAAATCGCCGGAGAAAATGCTCCACCAGCAGGGGAACGTCCTCGCGCCGGTCCCTGAGCGGCGGCACGGTGATGGGAATGACGCTGATCCGATAAAAAAAATCCTCCCGCATCAGCCCAGTGCGCACCATGGCCATGGGCTCTTTGTTGGTGGCGGCGATGATCCGGGCGTCGGCTGTGCGCGGCCGCCGATCCCCAACGGGCGCGTACTCTCCCGATTCCAGCGCCCGCAGCAGCTTCACCTGCATGTTCAGGCCGATCTCCCCCACCTCGTCCAGAAACAGGGTGCCCGTGTGGGCCGCTGCGAAATAGCCGGCCTTGTCCATGTGGGCGCCGGTGAAGGCGCCCTTCCGGTGGCCGAAGAACTCGCTTTCGATCAGGCTTTCCGGAATCGCCCCGCAGTTGACCGGCACAAAAGGCTTGTCCGCCCGCGCCGAAAGCTGGTGAATGGCCCTGGCCACCAGC
>JAABTE010000138.1 GCA_011390035.1 Desulfobacteraceae bacterium
GCCACCCCCTTTATTGTATGCGCGAGGCGCTGGGCCTGGTGGCGGTCGCCCTCGGCCAGGGCGTCGGCGATCTGATCCGGGGCCAGGGCGAAGTCCTGGCTGAAGGAGTGAATCAGGCTCATCAGCAGGGCCTGGTTGCCGCCCAGGCGCTTTAGAGCCGAGGGGATGTCGATGCCCGGCAGATCGGGCAGGGAGCGGGCGGCTTCCGCGTCGGTTCCGTGGCCGTCGCCTTCCGTGGCCGGTTTCGCGCTGCCGTCCCGGCCCGGTGCGCGGACCAGGTCCCGGATCGGGGCGGGGGCGGCCGGGGCGCCGGTTTCCAGGTCGATCCACCGGGCCAGGGTCTCAAGAAGCAGGTCCGGGTCCACGGGCTTGGCCACATAGTCGCTCATCCCGGCCTTCAGGCACCGCTCCCGGTCCTCCCTGAGGGCGTGGGCGGTCATGGCGATGATGGGCGGCGGCCTGCGGCCGTTCTCGTTCCGCATCCGCCGGGTGGTCTCGAAGCCGTCCATTCCCGGCATCTGGATGTCCATGAGTACCGCGTTGAAGGGCCGGTCGCCGGTCATATGATCCCGCTGGAAGATGGCCATGGCCGACTCGCCGCTGTCGGCCACGGTCACGTCGATGCCCGCCTGCTGAAGTATCTCCGACGCCACCTGCTGGTTTATGAGGTTGTCCTCCACCAGCATCACACGGGCCCCCCGCAGCCCCTCCGGCGGGGCGGAAATGTGTTCCGTGACGGTCGTTTCCGCCGTCTCCCCCGACCGGTGGCATCGCACGGTGAAGTGGAAGATGCTGCCCCGGCCCGGCGCACTCTCCACCCAGATGCGGCCGCCCATCAGGGAGATGAGCTTTTCGGATATGGCCAGCCCCAGGCCGGTGCCGCCGTATTTGCGGGTGGTGGAGCCGTCGGCCTGGGTGAAATAGGTGAAGATCCGGGGCAGATAGTCGTCGGGAATGCCGATCCCCGTGTCCTCCACGGCGCACTGGATCTGGGCGATCTTTTCGCCTACCTCCGCGCAGCGGACGCGCACCTCCACGCCGCCGGTTTCCGTGAACTTGATGGCGTTGCTCACCAGGTTGGTCAGCACCTGGCCCAGCCGCAGCGGATCGCCCACGAGCTGGTCCGGCACGTCCGGCGCCACGGACAGATTGAAAAACAAACCCTTTTCCCGGGCCCTTCCGCCGAAGATGTTCCGCAGGTTGTCCAGCGCTCCGCTCAGGCTGAAGGGCAGGGATTCGATCTCCACCTTGCCCGCCTCGATCTTTGAAAAGTCGAGGATGTCGTTGATTATGCCCAGCAGCACCCGGGCCGAGGACCAGATCTTTTCCAGGTAATCCCGCTGCCGGGAGTCCAGGTCGGTCTTCATGGCCAGGTTGCTCAGGCCGATGATGGCGTTCATTGGGGTGCGGATCTCATGGCTCATGCTGGCCAGAAACTCGCTTTTGGCCTGGCTGGCGATCTCGGCATCCTCCTTTGCTCGGGACAGCTCCGCAGTGCGCAGGGACACGAGCTGCTCCAGCTCGGTGTTGAAGCGGGCCAGCTTCACGTTGGAGCGCTCCAGCTCCCTGGAATACAGGGCCTTTTCCCATATGGCCCGCATGTAGTCGGACCGGCTTTTTTCCAGCTCGTCTGACATGTTGTTGAAGGCCTGGGCCATCTCCCGGATCTCGTCGCCCCATTCGTTCCGGGCGTCCAGCTTCACCTTCTCCCCCAGCCGGCCCTCGTGAACCCGCTGCATGGCCGACTTGAGCTTGTAAACCGGCCGCAGCACCAGCCGGGAGAGCAGGGTGTTGAGCAGGAAATAGACGCAAAGCAGCACCAGAAGCGACTGGCTGATGAACACGGCGATGGACAGCCTGGACTTGGATAGCACCTCGGCCAGGTCGTAGTCGATTATCAGGTAGCCCACCCGGATGCCAGAGACCACGATGGGGGAAAGATAGGTGGCAACGGGCAGGCCCGCCAGCCGCTCCTGGCGGAAGATGGGATCCGGCGGGGGGGCGGGCGGCGCGCCGGTGGCCGGCGCCGGCATCAGGGCCGTGGCCGGCATGTCCGCGGCCACGGCACCCGCCGTGGGCTCCCGGAGGCCGACGGCGGCCATGAACCGGCCGTCCGCGTCATAGGCCGCCGCGGCCACGATGTCCTTCTTGGCGGCGATCTCCTCCAGGCTCATGCGCGTGGCCTCGCGCATGCCGCCGAAGATCTCGTTGGCCAGGGCCTCCTTGCGCTGATCCACCAGGGCGTCGATGGACAGGAAAATCTTTTCCAGCAGGTTAGCCTTGCGATAGGACTCCACCCAATAGATCACGCCGGTGAAGACCATGGCGATCAGCAGGAACGTAACGGCCAGGGCCAGGTTGAATTTGAACAGCAGGCTGCGGGGCTTCACGCGGGATCCTTGTGTTCCGGAGGTGCCTCGGGTTCCGGATGCGCCTCGGGCTCCGGAGGTGCCTCGTGCGCTTCGCCTTTTGGCCGGAAGGTTTTCACATACAGGTCCCGGCCGTTTTCGATTTTATAGATATGCACCGGCTTGGGCGGATCGCCCGACGCCGGCATGGTGATTTCGCCGGTGATGCCCGGAAAGCCGACGGTCCGGGCCAGCGCTCCCCGCACAGCGTCCGGCGTGGCCGTCCCAGCCCGGCCGATGGCGTCCCCCAGCAGCATCATGGCGTCGTAGCCGAGCGCCAGGGAGGTGATAACGAGCTGGGGCGGATGGTATTTGATCAGGTAGCGGTAGGCCTCGCCGCCGGTGTTCTTCCGCCAGTGGGCGGCGTAATAGCCCCGAGCCACATCCCGGCCGCCGTTGCGGAAAAAATCAGTCCGGTCCCACCCGGCCCCGCCCATGATGGGCAGATCAATGCCCATCTCCATGGCCTTCCTTACGATCCGCCCGCTTTCCTGGCGGCCCGGCAGAAAGAGCATCTGAACCCCGTCGGCGACCGCCTCGCCCAGAAGATCGGCGAAGTCCGCGGCCTCCGGCTTGTAGGAAAGCTGCCTGACAATCACCCCTCCGCCGGCCGCGAAGCGCTCGCCGAAGAAGCGGGACAGAACCATGCTCTCGTGGCTCCGCACATTGGTCAGCGTCGCGGCCCGCCTCACCTTCAGATCCGTCAGGGCGAAAGCGGCCAGGGCCTCGGCCTGGAACGCATCGGTAAAGCAGATCCGAAAGACGCAGTCGCCCACCCGCGTAACATCCGGATGGGTGGCCGAGGGCGTGACCATGGGGATGCCGGCGGCCTGGGCCGCGGGGGCGGCCGCCAGGGCGCCGTCGCTGTGGGGCGGGCCGATGATGGCGATCACCCCGGCGGCCACCGCCCGCTCCGCGGCCATGCGGGCGCCGATGGTGGTGCCGGCGCCGTCAAAGACCAGCAGCTCCAGTTGCCGGCCCAGCACCAGGGGGCCGTCATTGAGATGCTTGACGGCCATGCGCACCCCGCGGATGGCCGTGCTGCTGTACTCGGACGCCTCCCCGGACTGGGCGATGAGCACGCCGATGCGCAGGGTGGGGGGCGGCTTGGCCGACCCGGCGTTTGCCCTGGCAGGTCCGGCCGACATCAGCGGAAGCATGGCCAGCCATCCCACCGAAAAAAGCCGGAGTGCCCGGAGTAGCGGCCTCCTCATGCCATGCCTCCGACGGGAAAAATTCTCACGGCGCCACCAGCTTCAGAAAGGATTCCCGGCCGTTGCTGATCCGGCGAATCACGGCCGGTTTGACCGGATCTCCGTTTTCATCCATTGTGATGCTGCCCGTGATGCCGGAAAAGTTCCTGGTTGCCGCCAGCGCCTCGCGCACCTTTTCCGGCGCCGTGTCCCCGGCCCGGCGGATGGCGTCGGCCAGCAGCATGGCGGCGTCATGGGCCAGGGCCAGGGCCGCGGAATCGTTGTATTCCGGATACCGTTCCAGAAAGCGCCGGGAGGCGGGGGTATCCACCTCCCTGGACCAGTGGGTGGTGAAGTAGCCCTCCCGCAGCAGGTTTCCGCCGTTCTGGAAAAAGACGGTGTCGTCCCACCCATCCCCCCCAAGGAAGATCCGGTCGTTCAGGCCCTGGCTTATCGCCTGCTTGATGATCAGCCCGCTTTCCGAGTGGCCGGAAAGAAAGATCACATCCGGAGGCGCGTTGCTCAGGGGCCGGATCAGATCGGTGTAATCCTCTTGGGTTTGCTTGTACTTGATTTGCGAAACGATCCGCCCCCCCAGCCGGGCGAAGTGATCCGTGAAGGTTTCGGCCAGATCCATGCTGTAATCGCTTAACAGATCCACCATCACCGCGGCCGTTTCCGCCTTCAGATCCTCCCGGGCGAAGCGGGCCAGTATCCGCCCCTGGAACGGATCAGTGTAGCACACCCGGAAGATGAAATCCCCCACCCGGGTCACGTTAGGATTGGTGGAGATGTTGGTGATCATGGGGATGGACCGGGCCTGGGCCACCCTGGCCACCGCCAGGGAATGGCTGCTCCACTGGGAGCCGATGATGCCGACCACGCCGGCGTCGGCCGCCTTTTCCGCGGCGATCCTCGATCCGATGGGCGTGCTGGCGTTGTCGAACACCAGCAGGGTCACCGGCCGGCCCAGCAGGCCGCCGTCGGCGTTGATGGCGTCTGCGGCCAGTTGCACCGCCCGCAGTGAAGACATGGTGGCCTCAACGGCCACACCGGTCTGGGCCACGATGGCCGCGATGCGGATCGGAGGCACGGAGGCGGCCGGAGCCGACGCCGGCGGCGCAGCCGCGGCGAAGGGCGATGGCGGCCAGAACAGGGCCAGAAGCAGACAAAATCGAAGGGCCTTCATGATTTCACCTCTTTTTTCCGGCCGCCCGGGGTCGGCCGACTATGTGGATTCCGTCAGAAAATCGAACCGCCGCAGGGCCTCCAGGATGCCCCCCGCGTGAGACTTCCTGGCGAAATAGATCCGTTTGCGGTTTTCAAGGGGCTTGAGATCCTCCGTGTGGTTGGCCACCACCACCCCCTGGGCGCTGCTTTTGAGCATCTGGGCGTCCGAGGCCGAATCCCCGCACACCATGATTCGATCCATGGGGATCTCCCACTTGTAGCTGACGTAGCGGATGGCCTTGGTCTTGGATGCCCGAACCGGCAGGATGTCCAGGTATTTTTCATGGGAATAGACCAGGTTGTAATGGCGCCGGTTCCTTGTCAGCAAATCGTGGACGCGGGGAAGGCGGTCCTTTCCGGGCGTCATGGCGTAGGAGATCTTGAACGGGTTCTGCGCCTTCTCTTCCCGATAGGTCAGAAAATCGACGCCGTCAAGGATTTTCTTGATCTTGTTCCGGTCCCAGTTCTTGGAGATGTGGGTGCGCCACCCCCTGTCGGGAAATGTCTTGAAACGGTAGTAGATCTCCGAGCCCACCGAGGCCAGGATCACGTCGGGCACCAGCAGGCCCTGGGTCTCGAAGATCCGGGTGACCGTGTCGATGGGCCGGCCCGTGACAACGCCGAAGCCGAGCTGGTCGTGGCGTTCCCGGAGGACGTCCATCAGCTCCCGCAGCGCCTCGTCGTCGCCGGTGAGGGTGTTGTCGATGTCCGTGAGCAGCAGCCGGTTAAGACGGGTGAGCCGGTTGCCCACCGGGCTCTGCTCGGGCTGTTCGGAGACCTCGGCGCTCTTTTCCGCCAGGAAGGGCTGTATCCGCTCGATGTATTTTGCCACATGGGCGTCCCAGTTATAATGCGTGTTGACGCCCTTGATGCCGCTTGCGGAAAACCGCTTCCACCTTTCCCCGTCGGTGATGATATCCTTGATTTTCCGGCTGATGGCCTCGCAGTCCGTGGGGTCCACCAGGGCGCCGTTCCGGCAGTTTTCCAGGATGTCCCTCGGGCCGCCGTCATCGGTGGACACGATGGGCAGGCCGCAGGCCGACGCCTCGATGAGGGTGAGGCCGAAGGGCTCGGTGAAGGCCACGTTGACAAACACCCCCCGGGTCTCCGCGGCCATCCGGTACAGCTCCGGCACCTCGTGGGTAAAGTCGTGCTTTTTGGGGATGGCCATCTTGCCGTAAAGGTCGTGCTTGTCCATCAGCAGGAGCATCTCGGTGAGTACGTCCCGCTCGTTGTCTTCCATGTCGTTGATGTCCTTGCGGATGCCGGCGAAGATGGCCAGGTTGGCGATGGCCTGAAGCTCCCTGTCCTTTCCGAAGGTGTCTATGAGCCCGGAGATGTTCTTGCGCTTGTCCGCCCGGCACAGGGCCAGGATCAGGGGCTTGTCCGGGCTCACCAGAAAGCGTTTCAGCTCCTCGATGATGTAGGCCCGGGCCCGCATCACCTCCTCGTCCTTTTTCCGCTCCGGCATCAGGTCGTGATAAAAGGGGTAGAATTTGTCCAGGTTGACGCCGGGGGGAATCACGGTGTAGCTGGCCAGGTTTCGGCTGTCGTACATGCCGTACTGCTTTTCGATCTCCTGGCGGGTGGAGGTGACGATCAGGTCCGCGTTTTTGATGATCTCTTCTTCCGTGGCGATGCGGTGGTCCATGCGGTAGATCCGGTCGATCTCGCTCTGGCGCATCCCGCCCTCCTGGAGCTTTTCCTGCTTGGGGCGGCCCAGGGAGTGGCCGGTGAAGATGAAGGGGGTTTTAAAATAGGCCGCCAGTTGCTGGGCCACGTAGCCTGCGTCCGGGTAGTGGCCGTGGACGATGTCCGGATTGCGGCCCTCTTTTTTGATGAACTTGACGGTCTTGTCGATGAACTCATCCAGGGTGGGCCACAGCAGCTCTTTTCGCATGTACTTGCGGCCGCCGCACTGGATGCGCACGATCCGGAACCGGTCCGAAATGGTCTCGATGGGGCGGCTGTAGTCCTCGGAAACCCGCTTGTCTTGAATCAGCCGGGTGAACAGATCCACCCGCCACACTTCCTCCAGACGGCTCAGGGCCTCGGCCATCTCCACCACA
>JAABTE010000139.1 GCA_011390035.1 Desulfobacteraceae bacterium
TTTCGTAGGAAAAGGTGGCGCCTTCCGTAGCATAGTAGGCGGTGGGCCGGCCGACCATCGAGGCGGACAGAACATAGTCATTGAGAGAAAGGTCGAGCCCCGTGATCTTGAAATATCCATTGGCGTCCGCGTAGGCGCCGTAGCCCTCGCCGCTCTGGTAGGACTCGGCGGACACCCATACATCGCCATCCGGCGCCGCGCCGTCGATTTTGACATAGCCCTCGATGGCGCCGCCGGCGACATAGCCGATAAGGGAGATGGCGATGGTCTGATCCGACAGGGTCAGATCGATGAGGTCGGCCGACGCCCCGTCCGCCTTGCGGTTATAGTAAAGAACCGGATATCCCTCGGCCTCGAACGAGATGATGTAATCGGCCGCCGGCGGCAGATTGCTCAGTGTGAAGGCGCCGCTCTCGTCGGTATAAGCAAAGTCGAATCCGCCCGTCTGGGCGGACCAGGCATCCACATACGTCCATGTTACCGGGTTGCCGGCGCCGTCCTTGATGACGCCGGATATGGCGCGGCCGGCGGTCAGGGAGAAGTTGATGCCGGTCTCGCCTGTGGCCACCTTTCTCCCATAGTTCTGGATGGCGTAGGCGTCGGGGTAGGCGGTCACCTCGTAGCCTTCGGCGGCGGCATTGGCCGCATCCACGATCACCAGCCCGGAGATCTCATAATCTCCGTTTTCATTGGTGATGTCGAAGGAGTAGGTTCCATGATAGTCGGACCATGCCTCCACCCAGACGCCGGCCAGGCCGTTGCCGGCCGGCCCCGTCACCCGCCCGATGATGGACCCGCCCTGGGTGAAATCGGCGATGATGTCGATACTGGACAGATGCGCGGGGCTTGAAAGACTGACGATTGTCGCGTCCGAATAGGAAAGGGTGCTGCCGGTGGGCACATAGGCGCCCACCGCCTCGCCGTCCGGTATCCGGTAAAAGAACTCACCGTTGTTGTTTCCATCGTTTACCCAGGCGGACACCCGGTAGTCATCGGCCGGATAAAGGCTTTCGAAAACATAAGCGCCATTCTGGTCCGCCTGAATCTCATAGTAGTAAAAATGATTATAGGTTTGATACAATTGATCCGAGTTGACGTATAGCCAGGCATAGGGAACCGGATCGCCCGCGGCGTTTTTCACCGTGCCGGAGAGGCTGTTGACCGCCGTTTTCGGCTTAAGGTAAAAATCGAAGTTCAACGCCGGCTCTCCCGCATTAAAAGCGAGGAGATCGGCCAGATCCCATGTGGGCTGCCCGTAATAATACTGGGTGGCGTGTTGGGTGTCCGCGGGAACCACTTCGATGGCCACATCCGTTCCGTCCGGAATGGCCGTCAGATAGTAAGCCCCATTCGCGTCCGTATAAACCGTCAAGAGCAGATCATTGATATCCCAGTAATTGTACACATTGACCTCGGCCCCCACCATCGGCTCAAGGGAGTACTGGCTGTAGACATTCCCGTACATCTCTCCGGCGATGGCCGTGGGAATGAGAATAGACCCCAATAAGGCCGTTATCAGGGCGCATAAAAGCGCTGTCCTTTTTATTTGATGTGTTCCGATATTCATGATTTCCTCCTTAAATTACGCCCATGAGTCGGGGCAACAAATCGATTGATATGATATATGTCATGGCGCCGCCAGCCAATCATCCACCGGCGAAGGCACGCCCTTTCTCTCCGCGAGGATAAAACGGCTCGCGTCCTCAAGGTACCGCTCGGCGCAGGATTTGGCGATCCAGCGGCCCGCGTCCATGTATTGATTCGGCAGAACAGCCAGCAGAGAACTGATGTCGGTGATGGGTGAATCATTGAAGATCATGCCGTCGATGCCCAGGGTGGAGGAAGCCGACACAACGCTGTCGAGGGATGCGATGAACACATCCGAAATGATATGGATGTTGCCGCCCCGCCCCTCGTATGCCTTGGCGATGATCTGGCCATTTCGCAGCAGCAGGACCCCGGCGGTGGCGTCGATGTCGCCGCCGCTGGCCGCGCCGAACTGGACGCTGGTGGTGATCATGCCGTCCCGGATGTCCAGCCGGCCGCCGGCGGTCACGGCCATTCTTCCGCCGCCGGCATTTCCGGCCTCGGTGGTGATGGCGCCGCCGGAGCCGATGGTGATGTCGCCGGCCGCCTCCACCGTCACGGTGCCTGCGTCTCCGGCCACGCCGGGATTTACGCTGGCAGACGAGATGGCCGCGCCGTCCTTGATGACGAGCTGGCCCACCCGCGCACGGGCGTCTCCGGCACGCCCGGCGCCGGCAGTTTCCGTGGTGATTTTGGTGCCGGCATCGGTCAGGAACAGGGTGTCGGCGGCAATATCAATGGCGCCGCCGGCACCCCCGGCGCCGATGTTGACGCTCTCCGATGAGATGACGCCCCCCGATTCCATTTCGATGCCTTCGGCGGTTATGGCGATGGTGCCGGCGGCCCCCGGCCCCAGGGTGCCGCTGGTGATGGACGCGCCGTCGGTGATGCTCAGATGGCCCGCAGTCACGCTGATCTGCCCGCCGTCACCTGCACCGGCATCAAGGCTCTCGGATCGGGCATCAATGCCGCTGACCCGGACCTCGCTTGGCATCGCGTCGGAATCGGGTTCCGAAAGGGTGACGCGATGGACGCCGTCGAGGGTGATGACATCCGCCGTCACCGTTATGGCCCCTCCCATGCCCGGCCCACGGGTGCTGGCGGTGACGCCGCCGCCGTCGGAAAAGATCACCATCGGGGCAAAGATGCGGATGTCTCCCGCGTCGCCGGCCTCAGGGTTGGTCCCCTCGGCGGTGGTAAAGGCCCGGCTGGCCTCGCCCGCCTCGTTCACGCCGGAAAACGTCACGGATCGGGTGGCGGCAATGTGGATGTCGCCGCCGGCCCCGTCCGCCGAACCGCCGGAACCCAGGTCCGTCGATTCGCTGCGAATCCGTCCGCCGTTTACAAAACGGATAACCGCCCCATTCAGCGATACGGTGCCTCCGGCGCCGGCATCCGGCCCCTCGCCGTGGATGGCGCCTGCGAAAATCTGACTGTTGTCCACCGTGATCGCGGCGGCGGGGGCGCCGTCGAGGCCGGTGATTTCCACGGCACCGCCGGTTCCGCCGCCGTAGTAGGTGTCGGAGTTGATCTTGGCGTCAGCGGTCATTGAAAAATCGGGGGTTTCGATGCGCACCGTGCCGCCATCGCCCGCCGCGGCCCCTTCCCCCAGCGCTCCCGTGAAGACGCGGGCGTCTCCGGAAAGCGTCACCGACTCGGCGCCGCGCAGCATGACCCAGCCGCCGTCGGCGGTGCCGTAGCTGTCGCTGGAGACCGTGCTGCCTGAAGAAATGACGATATTCCCGGATTCGATGGTCACATTCCCCGCCCTGCCCGCCGAATCATCACCGCTTTCGGTGATCACCCGCGTGTCGGCGAACACCTGGCTGTCATTGTTAATTTTCACGAAGTCATCGCCCCGTATAACAATGCTCCCCCCCGCGCCCGATTCCCAGGTATCGCTGTACAGATACCCGCTTGAAATGGTCACGGTGTCCGCGGCGATATCGATGCCCCGGCCGTCAGCCGCGCCGTAGTTGTCCGTTTCGATGCTGCTGTTTTCACAAACGAATTGCCCGGCCCGTATCCGGATCTGGCCGCCGCCGTCGCCGCTGGTCAACACCCGGGCGTTGTCGGTCAGGGCGACGGGGCCTCCCGCCGGCATGGCCCGGCCGGCTATGGCGGCTCCGTCCAGCCCCGTTTCGCCGGGGCCGGCCACGGCGGAAAGGCCGATGAGGCCGCCCTCCGCGGTCAGGTTGCCCATGCCCGGATAATTTTCCACATAGATGCCTTCCACCCGGACTTCACCTGCAACGGCCGCAAGGGTCTTTCCAGGCGCAACGGACAAGCCGGCCCTAGCGTAAGGATCGGCGGTATCGTCCAGCCGCGCCCCCTCAAAGACCACGGGCGCCGCCCCGGCGTCAAGAAAGCCGAAGGCCGCCGGCGGCGCGGCGGACAGCACCTCCCCGTCCATTGGCCGGCTGTAAATCCGCTCGCCGTCTTCCATGCCCAGGTAATCGGCGGTACTCACATAAAAAGAGCCACCCAGGTTCAAGGCGGCCTCGGCGCCGAAGATCACGCCGGCCGGATTGAGCAGGAACAGATTGGCCCCGGCGATCCCGCCCCCGTCGGTCAGGGTGGCAGTCAGCGTACCATCCACCCGGGAGCCGCCGCCGGTGACTCGGGCGACAATGTTCTCCACGCCGCCGCCCACCCGGAAATCGGCCGTCTCTCCGGCGCCGATATCAAATTTTTTAAGACTGTGAAAAAGATTCGAGCCCGCCCGGGCGCCGTGGGTCTCCAGGATTTCGTAATAGGGGCCGGCGATGTCGAGGGGGCCGGCGCCGCCCATGGTGCCGTCCAGAGAGACTCCGGACTCGGCGGCGGCGGGGGCGGTCATAGCCAGAATCAGCCAGAAAAAGAGCGGCAAAAACCAGGCGTTGACAAAGATGGCTGGCGAAGCGGACATGGGGGGGGCGGGGCGTGTCTTCATGTTCCCAATCCTCGTTTATGCGGATGGCGCGGTATTTTGAGTGTGTCCCTTTTGTCGGACGGCACCGGCCGGCCGGGCTTTTTGGCCAAGGGAATGACGGTGTTGCGCTTTGGATCGGATGGGAAGCGGCCGGAGGGCGCCGGCGGCCGCCGCCGAGCGGTTCCCGTCCGATTCTTAATATATCTTACAGTTGGAAAAAAAAATCAACTCCATTTGCACCTATTCTTGCAGAAAGCAAAATTGGTGCCTGCATAGAGCAGGCATGGTGCCTGATCATCAAGCGGCCCGGTGCGGCCAGGCCGGGAAAGAGATCAGAACGTGCCGATGCGCCTTCCCAGCCCGCTGCGGGATGGTTCTTCCCGAAAGACGGAAGGCGCCATCCGCCCGGCCACGGGGCAGGCGCCCGTTTCGGCGTGAAAAAGGGCCGTTGCCAGCAGGTTTTCCGCCGGGTCGCCCAGCTCTCGATCGAGGTCGTCGGCCGCCAGGCATTCCGGCCACAGCCCTTCAAAATAGTTGCCCTCCCCCAGCGCGTTTTCAAGGGCGAAGGTTATGGGCACGATGTACTGGTCGCAGAATTTGAACCCGTACATGCCAACGGGCTTGCCCAGGGTGGGCGTTCCCACCAGGACCACATCGCCGTAAGGCCGCAGCCCGTTGATCAGAAGCTCGCTGGCCGAGGCCGTCCGCCCGCTGGTGAGCGCATAGATCCGGACCGGCGCGGGCCTTTCCCCCACCTGCTGGAAATTAAGGGTGGCGTTGACCGAGCTGTAGCGGTCGTTATGGATAAGCCGGGCGAAAACGTCTCCCGTCTCGGCGCGGCCGCCGGCCATCAGGCTGGCCAGATACACCGTCACGCCTGTCTGCCCGCCGGGGTTGTAGCGCAGGTCCAAAACGAGCGTGTCGATGCCGGCCTCGGCAAAAGCGGCAAAGGCCGCGTCCAGGGCTTGCTTTGATTTGTCCAGAAAATCGGTGTAAACCAGGTAGCCGACATTCATGCCGGCGTGCTGGAAGATCTCGTATTCATAAACGGCGGTCACCTCCACCCAGTCCGACGTGATGGTCGCCTCCCGGGCCGCGCCGTCGGCCCCTTGCACCGTCAGGGTCACCGTCTGGCCCGGCGCCGTGAAATCGAGGATGGCGCCCCAGTCGCCGCCGCCGTCGCGAACGTCGATGCCGTCGATGGCCAGCACCCGGTCGCCCCGGGCCAGGCCCGCCCCATCCGCCGGAGAGTCAGGGTAAACCAGTGACACCCGAAGGTCCTCGGCCGCGTCCCACTTGAGCCCCACGCCCAGGCCGAGGTAGCGGCCCTCGCCGAAAAAGTTTTCGATCTCCTCGGCCGGGGCGATGTAGCTGAACCGGTCCAGCTCCGGATAGCGCAGGGCGTCAAGAAGCGCCTCCGGGGAGTCGTAATCGGCCGGATCCACGTCCGGCAGCGCGTCGGCCCACAGGTAGATGTCCTTTAGCAGGGTGTAAACATACCAGTTTTCGAATTCAACCGAGCAGGCGTCCGCCAGAATGATCCGCCGCCGGATCTCGGCGCCCCACCCGGACACGCTGCCGGTGGCAAGGTCGCAGGCGAAGAACTCTATGCCCGTGGCCCTTCCCAGCAGTCGGACGGCATCGTCCGAAATCTCAACCCGCACCAGCTCCAGCACCCGGTCGAAACCGGTGCCGTCGGCCTCGAATTCGTCCCGCAGCATGTTGAAGCCGGAAGGAACGCCAAGGTCCGGAAAGGCGGGAAAGAGGGCCTCGGCGATCACCTGATGGGCCGCGGCCACAGCCGCGGCGGCCGGCGGCGGGGCAGACGGGCTGGCGCCGTAATAGATCGACGGGTCCGCCTTGAGGGCCACGGCCATCACGGCGTGGGTCAGGGGCGTCAGGTTGACCCGATCCGGAGCTTGCGCCGTCAGGTCATGGTAGCCGTAGAAACGATCCGCCGTTCCGGCTTCCTCGGCCCATACCAGGTAGGGGCCGTCAAGGCCGGTGACGGACACGGAAAAACGCCCGTCCGCGCCGATACCCGCCGACCGGACGCCCTCCGCCCCTCGAACCGACACCGCGCCGGCCAGGGGCGCGCCCTCCGCGGCGGTGCCGTTGATCCACGCCTCGCTGTCGCCGCCGCTGCTGTCGCAGCCGGCCATCAGGATCAGAACCATCAGCGCCAGCGCCAGCGGGAGCCAGTGAATCGGACGGCGGCCGGAGCGCCGGGGGGGTATCGGAGAGGTTGTCATTTTCGCTTTTCCTTTCGGATGATTTTAAAAACGGAAAAAAAGCCCA
>JAABTE010000140.1 GCA_011390035.1 Desulfobacteraceae bacterium
CGGCGATGCTTCAGCAAGCCGAGCGGTTTCAGCGGGACGAATCGTTTCAGCAACCTGAGCCGTTTCTGGAACCTGAGCGGCTTCTGGAACCTGAGCCTCTTCTGGAACCCGAGTCGCTTCTGCAACCCGAGCTGCTTCTGGAACCCGAGTCGCTTCTGGAACCCGAGCCGTTTCTGCAACCTGAGCCGTTTCTGCAACCCGAGCCTTTTCTGCAACCTGAGCTGTTTCTGCAACCCGAGTCGTTTCGTCTTCCGGCGCTGTCCCGGCGAGCCGGACCGTCTCATCCAACGACGTCATCCGCTCCATGGCGAACCAGGCCCCCGCCCCCGCGCCGGCGAAAAGGGTCACCAGGCAAAGGATCATCACCAGCCGATGGCTGCGCCGGCTCTGGTTTAGCTGATTCTGAATGGCGCGCCTGGCGCCGAGGGTCTGGGACAGGGTGGCGGCCGGGTCCCGGTCAGGGGGCGGCGGCGACTCGGTCTCCAGCTTTTTCAGTGCGTCCAGTATGGAACTCATGATCGATCTCTCCAGGGTCCGGAAAGCCGCGGGCATCCGCGGGGATGCGACTTCGGCCGGGCCGGGACCCGACATGCCGTCGCCGGCTCAACTGGCATTGGCCAGATGGGGAATTCGCAGATTCGGCAATTCATTGTAAAGGATGATTTTCGTGCGGGGGCCCACCACGCCGTCCACCACGATGCCATGACGCTCCTGGATAATCTCCACCGCCCGGCGCGTGGCGTCGTCGTAAGACGGATCGAGACCGATATCGGAAAACCCGATCTCCTGAAGGAGCATCTTCAGGTTGATGATCGATTCGTCCGATGCGTCCTTGGGGATGGTGACGGAAAAATCAAAGAAATCGCGCCAGGGGATGTAGGCCACGCCGGGCCAGTAGGTTTCCACCTCGTGGGGCTCGGCCCGGATCTGCCCGGCGGGATCATCCGCGGCGAAATAGATCACGCCCTGGGCCATCCCCTCCACGGCGGCGTAAACCGGCTGATCGCCGCCCGGCGGGTACATCTCCAGAATCGCCGGCAGGTTGAGCCGACGCAGCAGGGGCAGGTCGGCGCCCTCCACTCGGTGGATCAGCAGTCCGTTTTGCCGGGCGCCGATGCGGAAAAATGTGGTGGCCTCCTCCACCGAGGCGAGGCCGGGGCTGACGATCACCTCCGGCCGCCAAAGGGAGACGGCCGCTTTCAGCGCGCCCAGCCGCGAGGCGCCGGAGCCGGCCTGCATCAGGTAATCCTCCAGCCCGCGAAACGCGGCGGCGGCCGGCGGCTCCGCCACCGCGTCCGAGGTCTCGGGCCCCACAGGCGGCTCGGCCGGTTCCACGTCGGGGGCGGGCAGGTCCGCCAGGTCATCTTCACCCTCCATGTCTTCTTCCAGGGCAAGGGGCTCCGCCACGCCTCCAGACGGCGCTTCCCCGGGCGGCGGCGCCACATGGGCCACCACGGCCGGGGCCATGTCCGGTCCGGGGCCGCCGGCCCATCGGGCCGCCAGGTCCGGCCCCAGCAGCGCAGCGGCGCCGATCAACACCCCCAGAACGGCCGAAATGCCGATCATCCGCCCCCGGCTCAGGGCGAACCGCCGCCGATCCCCCCTTCCCGCCAGCTCCCGGATGGCCATCTTGGCGATGCCGCCGGTGATCTTGTGCCGCCCGAGGCCGTAGGCCGTCAGAAAGGCCCGGTCACAGGCGATATTGATCAGCCGCGGAATCCCGCCGGAAAAGCGGTGAATGGCGTAATAGGCCGAAAGCGTCAGCCGCACCCCCGGCTTGCGCGAGGCGATCTGAATTCTGTGGTGAATATAGTTCCGCGTCTCGTGAAAGTTGAGCGGGCTCAAATGACAGCTCAGGGTGATGCGCTGGCCGAGCTGGCGCAGCTCGTGGCTGTCGAGCATCTGCCCCAGCTCCGGCTGGCCCACCAGGATGATCTGGAGCAGCTTGCTGGTGTTGGTCTCCAGGTTGGACAGGAGGCGGAGCTGCTCGAGGATATCCATGCTCAGATTCTGGGCCTCGTCTATGAGCAGGATGACCTTCTTGCCCTCGGTGCGCTTTTGCATCAGAAAGCCGTTGAGGGTGTCGATCAGGTCCTTGCTGTTGTTGGAGGCGGCGGGAATGTCGAATTCCTCGTTGATGGTCTTGAGCAGTTGCACCGAATCCAGCCGGGGATTGAAGATGTAGGCCGCCTCCGTCTCCTTGTCCAGGTTCTCCAGAAAGACGCGGCACAGGGTGGTTTTTCCCGTGCCCACCTCGCCGGTGATCTCCACGAAGCCGTCCCCCTGGGAGACGGCATAGGTGAGATGGGCCAGGGCCTCCTCGTGGCTCTTGCTCAAAAATAGATAGGCCGGGTTCGGCACCAGTTGAAAGGGCCGCTCCTTGAAGCCGAAAAAGTTTTTATACATGAAATCGCTTCCTTGCGCGACATCCGCCGGATGCCGCCTGTTTTGGTTCGCCCGGCCGGAATGGCGCCGGGCCAGGGGTGAGGTTCCAGCCTTTAAATACGCCATAATCTTGATTTTTTCAACTCATATCAGCGGGGTTTATCCGCTTGAAAGATGGGGCGGGAGGGTGTATCATGGCAAAAAGCCGTCCGGCGGGATCAACGCCTTTTCAGGACGGGGCGGCGGGGGCGGCGGCGCGGCAACCGATATGGCCCAGATAGCCTAGGGGGAGCAATCCGATGAAAATAAACGATATCCTGAGCGATATTCACGCGCTTGAAATAGAGCTTCTGAATTTCGAGCGCAAATACGGCATCCGATCCGAAACATTCTACGCGGCCCATATCGAGGGCGAGGAGCCCGAGGATGACGCCTGGGTCCTGGACTTCGGCGAATGGGCAAGCGTTTATCGCACATGGCTTTCGCGTCAGGCGGAATATCGAAACGAGGTTCAGCGCATCCGACAATCCACGCCCAGCCTGGCCGGGCTGATAAAGGTATCCAATGAACAATCCATTTCGGACGCCGGAAGATTATGAGCTGTTCCTCTACACGATTACCGAACAGTTTTCCGCCGTGCGGCGCTCAACGGTCACTTTTGTCCGGATGGGCGCAACGCTGGCGAGAGTAGCTGGGGAATTGCATCTCGACGAAGATATCCGAATCGTCATAAGGGAAAGGCTCCTGCTCCATCGCTCGCCCATTTCCATGGACTGGTATGGTTATGAGATTTGGAAAGGTCGCGACAAACTGTACTGGTATGACTCTCAGCCTCATCCCAAGGACCCGACACTGCGGAGTTCGCATCCTCATCACAAGCATATCCCTCCAGATATCAAGCATAACCGAATTCCAGCCCCGAATATGTCCTTTGATCGCCCCAACCTTCCGTTCCTTATTGAAGAGGCGGCAAGCCTGCTCCATTCTTCAACTACTCCATAATATTATTTTTTCAATCCATGTCGGCGGTGTTTCTCCGCTTGAAAAATGAGCCGCGAGGATATATGATAGGATAGGAATGAAAGGAGGGTCCATGAATTTCAGATATGACTCCCAAAAAACCTTGCAGGCGGCCGGCCTGCTCCTGAGCCTGGCCGATGGCGGTTCAATGGAATACATGCGGTTGATAAAACTGCTCTACATGGCGGACCGGAAGGCCCTGGATCTGATGGGCGAGACCATAACCGGAGACCGGTACGTCTCCATGAATTACGGGCCGGTATTGAGCCATGTTTACGATCTGATCAACCATGGCCCCCCCATCGATCCTGCGAATCCATGGTTCGATTTCATCTCCGCGCCCGCCAATTACCGGGTGAAGCTGATAAAAGATCCGGGAAACGGCGATCTGTGCGAGAAGGAAGAAGCCATTATTCGGGATACATTCCGTATTTACAGAGCCATGAATATCTGGGATCTTTCGGAGTTGACGCATCTGTTTCCAGAGTGGCGCAATCCCCATGGCGGGGCCATCCCCATCCGGATCGAGGATATCCTGAGAGGCATTGGAAAGCCGGAGGAGGAAATCGAGGAGATCCGGTCCGACATGGAGACAAAATACTATCTCGACAAGCTTTTTGATGCCGAAGAAGATTTAACAACAACTCCGACCATACAAATTGAAGATAGCGTCGAAGCTTGTTGAGCGGGCGCTGTTCGATGCTGCAAGTCGGCTCTAAGGAGAAACCTTCATGACCCAACCCATGGAACAGATGAAACCCGGAGACGCCCTGCTGCTGGTGGATATTCAGAACGATTTCTGCCCCGGCGGCGCGTTGCCCATCGAAAACGGCGATCAGATCATTCCGGTCGCAAACGATTGGATCGCCGAGGCGCTGAAGCAAAATATCCCCATTTACGCCAGCCGGGACTGGCACCCCAATCGCCATATCAGCTTCAAAAGCGAGGGCGGCCAGTGGCCTCCGCACTGCATTCAGGACACGGCGGGCGCCGCCTTCCATCCCGATCTGAAGCTGCCGGATTCGGCCGTGGTGATCACCAAGGGCACGCGGCTGGATCAGGACCAGAATTCGGTCTTCGATCAGACCGGATTTGCCCACTTTCTCCGGCGGGAGGGCATTGGCCGCCTCTGGGTGGCCGGCCTGGCGCAGGATGTGTGCGTGCTGGCAACGGTGCTGGATGCCCGGCAGGCGGGGATCGGCGTATTCGTGATCAGCGAGGCGACGCGGCCCGTCACCGCCGATGGCGGACGAAAGGCTATGGGCGAGATGAAAAAGATCGGCGCGAATGTGGTTTAAAAAAAGTTTGTTTCCAGCAACCCTGCGAATCGTCAGGCGAAGCAGGAATTCGGGAGTTACAACAATGCCGTCAGATAAAACAGGAAAAATCCTGCATGATAAATCGACGCTGAACAAGAGATTAACGCCTGAAGAAAATGATACATTGCAAAAATGGTATGAACAGCAGGACCGAAATGAATTCGAGATGTTGCTATCAAACAAAAATTTAACGGGCGATATCAAAATTCAGAACCAAATAGATGCCATTCTCACAAAAATTGGAATCGTCGCCGACCAGATCCCAAGACTAACGCATGAAAACAGACTTTTGAGAAATAAAATCGGCCATCTTCAGAGACAACTATCCAAGAAACAAATGGAACGGACAAGATAAAAAGGTAGATCCCCCATGCGATACGGCGCCATGAACATCCCCATTCACCCCGTGCTGGAGGGCGTTGCCCGATGCGCCAGCCTCGGATTCGACTATATGGAGTTGACCCTGGACGCGCCGGACGGCCATTACACCGTCATCCGGAATCAAAAAGACGAGCTGGCGGCGGCCCTCCGCCGCAATAACCTCGGCCTGATATGCCACCTGCCCACCTTTGTTTACACGGCCGATCTGACGGAGAGCATCCGCCGCGTCTCCGTGGAGGAGATGCGCCATTCCATCGCCGTGGCCGCCGAGCTGGGGGCGGAAAAGGCGGTGCTGCATCCGGGGCTGGTGATGGGGCTGGGGCCGCTGGTGCTGGAGCGGGCGCTGGCGCTGGCCTTTGAAAGCCTGGATATCCTTGCCGATACGGCCCGAGGGGTCGGGCTGACGCTGTGCGTGGAGAACATGCCGCCCAACTGCGGGGCCTTTATCGAGCCGGATGAGTTCGATGTGGTCTTCAAGCGATATCCGGAGTTTCAGATGACCCTGGACGTGGGTCACGCCAACATCCGGGATGAAAAAGGGGGGCGGGTGTTTGAGCTGATCCGGCGCTTCGGAGACCGCATCAGCCATCTGCACATCAGCGACAACCGGGGCAAGCGGGACGATCACCTGCCCCTGGGCCAGGGGATTATCGATTTCGCGGCCATCGCCCGGAAGATTTCGGAAATCGGGCGGGCGGAAACGGCGACGCTGGAGATCTTCGAGGAGGCCGAAAAGGGGCTGCCCGCCAGCCTGGTGCGGTTCCGGAAGCTGATGGACTCCTTGGCCTCATAAATCTCGGATTATCCGCCCCCCGAAAAGCTCAGATCATCCGCTCCACCTCGGCCCGCTGGGCCTCCAGCCGCTTGGCGGACACCTTCACCGGTGTCTTCAGCTCCTGGGCGAACAGGGAGACCTTGAACTCTTCAATGAGCCAGTGGTAAGCCTCCAGCGCCCGCCTCCGGGCCGCCGAGCTGCCCGGCCCCAGGCTTTCCAGCAGCCGCCCCAGATGGGCCGCGTGGGGCTGGACCTCGGCGGCCTTGGCCTGATCCTTTTCAAAATTGACCACCGCCCGCCGGGCGCGAATCGTCAGCGCCCGAATGTAGCGCTCCAGGTGGACCATCCGGTCCGTTTCATACAACGCGATGAAGTTCTCCGGCACCAGGTTGGCCAGCCCCTGGCGCAGGTTCTCCAGCAGCGCCATGATGCCCGGGGACCGCTGGTGGGCGATCTCCAGCTCGTAAAGCGTCTGGCGGGCCTCGGCGTGGGCCGCCAGCGCCGCGGCCACCGCCTTTTTCCGCTTCTGGCCCAGCTCCACAAGGGCCGGCAGGGCCTTTTCCGCCAGATCCACGAAATCGCCCCGCTTCCGAATGTTTCTGGCAAACAGCTCATCGGCCGCGCTTTCCGCCATGGCGGTTTCCACGGCGGCGGCGCCTCCGAAATATTTGGCCCCGACGCCGGCGGCGGCATCCAGCTTCATGGCCCTTTTAAGGCTCTTGATATCGGCCGGGAACCGGCATTTGAACAACGCCGCCACCCCCATGGGATGGCCGGCTGCGGCCGATTCCACCGATTCATGCAGGGCCAGGTCGGCGCCCTTTCCGCCCTCGGCGGGGCGCAAAGCGGGATAAGCGGTCCACCGGGCGCCGCCCCGCCCGGCGAGGGTGACGGAATCGG
>JAABTE010000141.1 GCA_011390035.1 Desulfobacteraceae bacterium
CAGCATGGTGCCGGCGGCGCCGCCGCCCTTCATGCGCGCCGTGGCGCAAAAGACATTCTGAACCCTGGCCCGCAACAGCAGGGGGTCGCACGGTTTTGTCATGTAGTCCACGGCCCCAAGCTCGATGCAGCGGGCGATGCTTTCCTGGTCCATTTTTGTACACTATCGATTCCCCTGCTCCTCTGCTTGGAATTGATCGCATATTGTTTTCAGCCTATTAGCTGCAACATGGCTATATGGCAATTTCAGCGCCCTGTCAATAACAAGGTTAAAACCTCCGCCTTTTAGGCGGATAGATTTATCATTACACTTGTGATAAGCTATCTGCCCGAGGATGCGTGGATGGATTTTTGTGTCGGCACCACCAAATATGGCTCCGAGTAGATCAAGAGGCGAATCAAGGAGAGGATCGCCTCGAAGCTGTTTGAAGAGTTTCCGAAGGTCAAGAAGAGATACTGAAGACGACACTTCTGGGCGCGGGGCTATTTCTGCGCCACTTCCGGCCAAGTTACAGACGAGATGATCCAGAATTATCTTGAGCATCATTTTGAACCGAATCCAGACAGCAAGTTTAAGGTTGAGCCATAAAAACGGGTCTTGGACCCGTATCCGTGCTTTCAGCACTTGATTTAAACCCACCGACTTTTAGTCGGTGGTTGTTTAGTTGAGCTTTGAAAATGCCTTTTCAGTTAAGGTTCCGGCGCCAGGCCTCCAGCTCCGGGCGAACGTCGGAAAGAGCCGCCGCGATCCGGCCCATGGCGTCGGAAAGATCGGTCCGACCCTCTTTCGCCGCGTTTTCGGCCTCCTGGCACAGGTCGGCCAGGGCGGTTGCGCCAAAGTTGCGGGCGTTGGACTTGAGGGTGTGCGCCGCTCGCCGGAGGGAATCGGCGTCCCGTTCCCGCACTCCCTTTTCCGCCTCCGCGATCAGCCGGGGCCCCTGTTCGAGGAAATCGTGGATCAGGCGGGGCAGCAGGAGGGGCAGTTTGCTGCCAAGCATGGCCCCGAGCCGCTTGGCGGCGGCCGGATCCAGGGCGGCGGCGGGGTCCGGGACGGCGGGATGCGGAATGACGGTCGCACCGGCTTTCCCGTCTTTCTCAGGTCCCGAAGGGGGCTGATCCTGGGTTTGGCCCCGGGATTCATCCGGAGTTTGATCCGGGCTCTGATCCCGGGGCTGTTCCGGGGCCGGAGCGGGGATGTCGGCCGGTCGATTTCCGGAGACGCGGCTCAGCGCCTCGACCAATTCCTCGATCCTGAAGGGCTTGCTGATGTAATCGTCCATGCCCGCGGACAGGCACATCTCCCGGTCTCCCCGGAGCGCGTTGGCCGTCATCGCGATGATGCGCGGCTGGCGCTCCGGGGAGAGCGTCTCCCGGATCCGCCCGGTGGCGGCGAGCCCGTCCATCAGGGGCATCTGAACGTCCATGAGGATCGCGTCATAGCGGCCGCCGGTGGCGGCCTCCACCGCCTCCAGCCCGTTTTCCGCGATGTCGGCCGCGTAGCCGAGCCGCTCCAGGGTGAGGATCGCCAACTGCTGATTGATGGCGTTGTCATCGGCGATCAATATCCGAAGGGGATGGCGTTCCGCCATGGCCGGATCGCAGGCGGCCTCGGCCGCGTCGGCCGCGTCGGTTTTCGATGCCGGATCGCCATCCTCCCGCAGCGCCTCCATCAGGCTGGCGTGCAGTTGAGCGGTCCGGACCGGCTTGATCAGCCATGCGGCGAACGAGCGATTCCCGGCTTCCATGCTTCCGGCCGAGGACATCATGACGAGGGGCAGGCGATCATGGCCCTTTCGCCCGTGGATCGCAGTGGCCAGCGCCAGCCCGTCCATCTCCGGCATGTTCAGATCCAGGATCGCCAGGTCCGGCGCCGGCCCTGCCCCCAGCAAGGCCAGCGCCTCGGCGCCGGACGCGGCCGCCGTGGCCGCCATGCCCCAGAAGGCGGTCTGTCGGATCAGGATCTGCCGGTTGATGGCGTTGTCGTCCACGATGAGCGCCCGTTTTCCCGCGAGGCTTGGCTGATGGATGTTCATGTAGATGGGCGGGGCCATGGCCGCCCTTCCGGCCAGGATGGTGAAATGGAAGGTCGATCCGGCCCCCTCCCGGCTTTCCACCCACATCCTTCCCCCCATCATCTCCGCCAGGCGCTTGCTGATGGCGAGGCCGAGTCCCGTGCCGCCATGCTTGCGGGTGGTGGAGGAATCGACCTGGGAAAAGGATTTGAACAGGCGGTCCATCCGGCCCTCCGGAATGCCGATGCCCGTGTCCCGGACCGAAAAATGGATTTCATGGGCCGCGTCCCCATCGTCCGAAAGCCGGCCCTTCACCGAGGCGACGATCTCGCCCCGCTCGGTGAACTTGATGGCGTTTCCCAGAAGGTTGATCAGGATCTGGCGCAGGCGGGTGCTGTCGCCCTTGATGGCCACCGGCAGGTCCTCGTCGAACTCGCAGACCAGGTCCAGCTCTTTTTCCGCGGCCTTTATTCCCACCGCGTCCAGCGCCGATTCGACGCTCTCCCTCAAGTTGAAGGGCGCCGATTCGAGTTCCAGGCGGCCCGCCTCGATCTTAGAAAAGTCGAGAATGTCGTTGATGATCGTCAGAAGCGATTCGCCGCTGCGTCGGATGTTGTCCGCCAGCATGCGCTGGTCCCGGGACAGGTCCGTGCTCAAGAGAAGCCCGGTCATGCCGATCACCCCGTTCATGGGCGTGCGGATCTCGTGGCTCATCATGGCCAGAAAGACGCTTTTGGCCTCATTGGCCTCAACCGCCGTTTTCCGCGCCACCTCCACTTCCAGCAGCATCTCGTTCAGGCGCTGGTTTTTCCGGTCCACCTGCAGCCGGGCCCGCTCCAGGTCCTGGACGCTCTGCCGCAGCTCCCGGGTGCGCTCATCCACCAGCTTTTCGGTCCTGGCCAGAAAATCGCTCTTCACCTTGTCGGCCGCCTTCAGGTTCTCCACGGCGATCTCCTGCATCCGGATCACCTCTTCATGGGCTTGAAGCGCTCGTTGCTGGGCCGCGATCTTTTCCCGCCGCTCGATGTTGATCCGGTCGGCCAGGCCCAGGGAAAGCAGGATCACCTCCATGGCCGACCCGATCCGGATGCCATGGACGGTGAAAAAATTGCTGGCGAGCAGCCCGAGGCTCATCAGGGAATAAACGAAGATGCCCGTCAGCAGGGCGATCCAGGCGATCAGGAAATAATAGGCGGGCCGATAGCCGCGCCGCACCGACAGGATGGCCGAAATCAGCACCGTGACCGGCAGCGAAGCGGAAAGACAGATTGCCATCCGGATGGCCAGGGCGTAATCGATCATGAACGAAAGGGCCGCGGCCAGGCCGGCCGCCATGACCATCGCCCCGTGCAGGCGATGCAGGCGCGGGGCCAGTTGCCGGGTGTTGAGAAAGGACTGGGAGAACAAAAGACCCCATACCGTGCTGATGCAGATCAGGAAAGGCAGGATGCGGTTCGTCAGCCAGGGCCAATCCGGCCACAGGTATTCAAAGCTCAGCCCCGTCAAGGTGGCCTGAAACAGGGCAAAGGCGCTGATGAACAGCACATAATACAGGTAGTTGCGATCCCGCACCGAAAAGAACAGGAACAGGTTGTACAGGCAAAGGGCCAGCATCAGTCCGAAATAGAGGCCATATTCGATCTGGCGGTCGCTGACGCTCTCGAGGAAGGCATCGGGCGCCCACAGGGTCAGCGGAAGCTGGATCGAGCCCTCCGACTGGACGCGCAGGTGGACCGTCAGCCTCTGGCCGGGCAGGGTTCGAAGCTTGAAAACGTAGGTATGATGCAGGATGTCCCGATGGGAAAAGGGCAGGGTGTCACCGGTTTCCCGAACCGCGTATCCGCCGCTTTCGTCGGGCAGGTAAAGCCGGACGTGATCCAGGGGCGGGTAGGACAGCTCCAGCAGCCACTCCCTCGGACCGGCTTCGGCCGCCTCGGCCGCATCCAGCAGATCGATGCGGATCCAGTATGCCGCCAGGGAATATCCGAAACTCGGCGCACGGCGGTCGCTTTTAAGGAATCGGGATGCCAGCGGCTCGGACGCCACCTCCCGGATCGACCATTTTCCCTCCGGATCCTTTAGGTATTCGAGGCGATCGCCCAGAGCGATGGCGCCGGCCGCGGCATCGCCGAGGATCACGGCGGCATCGGGCGCGGCGCGGTCGCCGGTTGCTCTGATGGTCGCGCCGGACAGGACGGCTGGCGCGGCGCAGATCAGGATCATGATCAGCGACGGAATCGAATAGGATCTTCCGTTGCGCCATCCCATGGCGCGGAGGATCAGCGGCTTGAAGCGGATGGGCGGATCGGCGAAGCGGCGCATGACGGTCGTCTCCTTCAGTTAAGGTTCCGGTGCCAGGCCTCCAGCTCCGGGCGAACGTCGGAAAGAGCCGTCGTGATCCGGCCCATGGCGTCGGAAAGATCGGTCCGACCGACCTTGATAACCGCATTCGCGCCCAAAAGCGTTCCGGGAACCTGCCATGCGCAAAAGGCAACCACGGCGATCGATGCCAGCCATCTCGTCTTCATTGGCGTTCTCCTTTGTTACGCCCTCGGCCCTCTCCGGCGTCGGCGCTTTCCTTGGAAAGTCGTGTAAGAGCGGCGTTTGCCCCGTCGCACACGCCTTCGATTCGGCTCGGGATCGCGGATGCGTCCGTCGATCCGTTCCCGGCATGGTTCCCGGCCTTCCTTTTCTTCTTTCGGATTTTCAGGGAATCTGGAAGAAATCGCCTTTTGCGCCTAATTATTTTCTGCCGATCAGCAGCCAGGTCGTCATGTCGCCCTTGCCCTTGATGGCCATCGTCCCCCGCTCCTCGAACCGGTATCTGTCCCGCAGCCGCTCATGCACGGCCGCGGAGACGTGAATGGCCCCCGGCACCCCGTGGGATTCCATCCGGCTGGCCACGTTCACCGTATCGCCCCACAGGTCGTAGCTGAACTTGTGGGTGCCGATGATGCCCGCCACCACGGGGCCCGAATGAATGCCGATGCGCAGTTGCGGGGCGCCGGCGAGGTCGGTTTTCAGATCGGCGATGGCCGAGAGCATCTCCAGGGCCAGGTCCGCCACCGCCTCGGCGTGGTCGGAGCGGGGGACGGGAACGCCGCCCACGGCCATGTAGGCGTCGCCGATGGTTTTGATCTTTTCAAGGCCGCGCCGGCTGGCGGCGCCGTCGAATCGGGAAAATACGGCGTTTAGCAGGTTGACCAGGGCGATGGGCGCCATTTTGCCGGCCAGCCCGGTGAAGCCCACCAGGTCGGCGAACAGCACAGTGGCGTCCTCGAAATAGTCGGCGATGATCTCCTCGCCGCCCTTGAGCCGGTCCAGGATCGGCTTGGGCAGGATGTTCAGCAGCAGATGCTCCGATTTGCCCCGCTCCTCCTGGATGGCCTTGAAATAGGCCCGCTCCTGGTCGTGAAGACGCTTGAGGGCCAGAGAGGATTTGACCCGGGCGTGAAGAATCGCCGGCTCAAAGGGCTTGTAAAGAAAGTCGGCCGCCCCGCTTTCGATGCATCGCACCATGCTGTCCATGTCGTTTTCTCCGGAAACCACGATGACCGGTATGTGGTCCGCGGCGCCGCCCGACTTCATCCGCTCCAGCACCTCGAAGCCGTTCATCTCCGGCATCAGCAGATCCAGAAAGACCAGGTCGAACTCGCCGGCCTGGATCATCTCCCAGGCCTTTAGGCCGTCCTCCGCCTCGGCCACCATGTGGCCCTTTTCCTCCAGGCAGGTGGTCAGCAGGGCGCGGCACAAAGCGTCGTCATCCACCACCAACATGGTGCCGGCGGCGCCGCCCTTCATGCGCGCCGTGGCGCAAAAGACATTCTGAACCCTGGCCCGCAACAGCAACGGATCGCACGGTTTTGTCATGTAGTCCACGGCCCCAAGCTCAATGCAGCGGGCGATGCTTTCCTGGTCCATTTCTCCGGAAGTGACGATCACCGGCAGGTGGCGAAGGGTCTTTTCCTCCTTCATGCGGCGCAGCACCTCGAAGCCGTCCATCTCCGGCATGAGCAGGTCGAGCAGCACCAGATCAAAGGGTGTATTCCGCATGGCCTCCAGCCCGATGGCCCCTTCGGCCACCTCCTGAACCGTAAAGCCATATTCTTCAAGACAAGTCGCCATCAGCGTTCTGTTGAGATCATCGTCATCGATAATCAAAATGCATCTTTTGTCCACTATCGATTCCTCTGTTCCGATTTATCGGATCTTATCTTCTAACGCATATTTTTTTAATACGTTAGCTACAGTATAGCTATATTTCAATTTCAGCTCCCTGTCAATAGCAATGATGTACTATCATTCCTGTCCTGTCTCACGTCCCGCCGCGCCCCATTCGCATCTCCCGGCCGCATCTCCGGGCCACCCGCCTCCAGCTTACGCCATCCATCAGCGCTAAATTGAGCGCATCCGGCGGATTGATATGGGCGAGTGAGCGCCCTTGCCAATACGGCTGAATCTGGGCGAGAAGCGCTGCGCCTTCTCAACCGCGGAAAGGTTTAACTGCACCTGGGCCTTCCCAATGTTCGGGATAAAAATCTTGAAAAATCTTGCAATATCTTGGAGCCGGAGCTAATATTCTGTTGGCAACAATCGGGGCGAACACAGGTGGGCGAACACAAGGTGGGCGAACACAAGGTGGGCGAACACAAGGTTCGCCCCTACGGTGGTGTTGAATTATGTTTCGTTGTAATGTCGAAT
>JAABTE010000142.1 GCA_011390035.1 Desulfobacteraceae bacterium
GGATCATCTCGCCGGCGAAGGCCAAAGGCAGCATCAGCCGCGCCGTCACCGGACAGAAGGGGAAATGCTGGGTGACATACAGCTTGAAAAGCGCCGGCAGCCGCATCCGCTCCAGGGCGGCGGCTGCCTCCGGCGCCACGGCCGGCCCGCCGGCCACGCTGTAGGCTACGGCATCCAGAAAGGGGCCCAGCTCCGCCCCAAGCGGCACGGCGTGGTACTGGATTTTGCTTCCCACATGGATGGCCGGCAGTTCGCCCATGCCGCCGTCCCGCTTTTTTATGGAAACAGCCGGGGCCAGCTCGGCCAGGGCATGGCAGAAGTCGGCCATAAGGCGACCCGGCGCATCCGTGGCGTTGGACAGGCCGATGATAATGGGGCCGTGTGTTGTTTCCGCCCAGCGGGCGATGAGATCCTTTTCCTCCGGGGTCATGCGGCTGTTGCCCGACGGGCGGCCGGCATCCGGGTTTTCATCTGGCCGGTCATCTGAATGGCACCCCCATTCCTTGCCGCGCGGTGATGGCATGGCACGCGTGTTCGTTGCTCAATTGGCTCGGGTTGCTCAATTGGCTCGGGTTACTCAATTGGCTCGGGTTACTCAATGTGAAAAAGGGGCTCCCGGATGCGCTCGCTTCGGCACCTGGGGCACCGGCCCGGCCGGGTGGGTCGCCGGCGGTCCTCGAAGGCGAAGCCGCATGCCAGGCATTCCGATGGCGTGATCGCCAGTTTCTGGTTTTGGGCGGCCACGGACTTGCCGATGTGTATAAGGTGCTCGTACACTGCCTTTTCCCGTATGCCGACGATCTTGGAGATGTCCCGGGCGGCGACCGTCTCGTCCCGCAGCAGATCGATCATCCGCTGGCGAATGGTGGCCATGGCGAAATCAGGCTTTTTCGGCCTTGCACGCCTTGTCCCATTCGGGGCAGGCTTCGGCCATGGGCTTTTCGTACTTGGCCATGCATTCTCCGCAGTTCAACTCCACATTGGGAACGTCGCCGAAGCGATCCTTGATCTCCTGATCGCTCATGGCGATGACCTGGCTGCATCCGCACTGGGGGCAGGCGGTTTGCATTCGATAGCGTTTTTCAGACATGTCATCCTCCGCAGTACTGTCCAGTATTTTAAAAACCTCTTCCCTGCATCCGCAGGCATGATCCTCTGGTGAATTTTATATCAATATTTCAGCAGCTCGTCAATCCGATCCGGTGGCAGGTCCAGTTCCGCTTTTGCCGTCTGTCGGATGGTGGCGCCGGTTTCATGGGCGATTTTGGCGATGGCCGCGGCCTGGTCGTAGCCGATTTCCGGGATGAGGGCGGCGGCCAGAGCCAGGCTTTTTTCGATGTAGCCGGTGGCGGCCGCGGCATCCGCCTCAATGCCCCGAACGCATTTTTCATCCAGGGCGCGGCAGGCTGCCGACAGCAGGGCGATGGACTCCAGCAGGTTCCGGGCGATCACCGGGATCATCACGTTCAGCTCGAAGTTTCCGGAGGCGCCGGCCACGGTGATGGCCGTGTCGTTGCCCATCACCTGGGCGGCCACCTGAAGGACCGACTCGCAGATCACCGGGTTGACCTTTCCCGGCATGATGGACGAGCCGGGCTGGAGCGACGGGATGCGGATCTCGCCGATGCCGCAGCGGGGGCCGGAGGCCAGCCATCGGATGTCGTTGGCGATCTTTGTCAGGCTCACGGCCAGGGTTTTCATGGCGCCGCTGGCTTCCACTGCCGCGTCCCTGGCCGCCTGGGCCTCGAAATGGTTTTCCGCTTCCTTGAAGGGAATGCCCGTTTCCGCCGCGATGCCCGCGATGACGCCCGGGGCGAATTGGGGATGGGCGTTGAGGCCGGTGCCCACGGCGGTGCCGCCAAGGGCCAGCTCCCTCATGTTGTGGCCGCCGGCGGTGATTCGCTTGAGGGCCAGGGCCATCTGGCGGGCATGGCCGGAAAAGACCTGGCCCAGGGTCATGGGCACGGCGTCCTGAAGATGGGTGCGGCCGATCTTCCCGATGCCGGCAAAGGCGGCCGCCTTTGCCGCAAGGGCGTCCCCCAGGCCGGAGACGGCGGGCAAAAGGTCCCTTTCAATCCGGATCAGGGCCGCGATGTGAAGGGCGGTGGGGATGGTGTCGTTGCTGGACTGGCCGGCGTTGACATGGTCGTTGGGATGCGCCGGCGACCTGCCGCCCCGCTTTCCGGCGAGCCGCTCGTTGGCGTGGCCGGCGATCACCTCGTTGACGTTCATGTTGGTGGATGTGCCGGAGCCGGTCTGGAACACGTCCACGATGAACTGATCGTCCAGCTCGCCGTCCATCACGGCCTGGGCGCTGTCCCGGATGGCCTCGGCCAGGGGCGTGTCCAGCAGGCCCAGGGAGTTGTTCACCAGGGCGGCGTGTTTTTTAATCAGTGCCAGCGCATGGATGAATGCGGCCGGCATGGGCCGGCCGCTTATGGGAAAGTTGTCCCTGGCCCGGGCCGTCTGGGCGCCGTAATAGGCGTTCTCCGGCACCAGGACGGTGCCCATGGTGTCCTTTTCCGCACGATCGGTCATGTTTGGCGCCTTCACAAGTCGTTTCGCCTGTTTATCGTTTTTTTGCGAATCAGGCGGGGCTTTCCGGCGATGCGCTAATAGGTGTTGAGCAGATTTTGAACCCTCGCCGGCGCGAATGTCCGCGAAACCAGCGGCCCTTCCCGCAACACCTCGATTCGATCTGAAAACGACACCGTTTCCTTCTGGTAAAAGATGCCGATGGGGATCTTTTCGTCCCCCTGTCGGCAAAGCTTGAAGGCCGCGTCCAGATCGGCGGGGTCATGGTTTTCCTCGGTCAATTCATACACCGATTCGTTATAGCTTTGCCAGGTATTTCTTCGGTTGAAGGAAACGCAGGGCTGAAAGATGTCGATCAGGGCGAATCCGCTATACCGGATGGCCGCCTGGATCAGGCCGGACAGATGGTCCATCCTGCCGGCAAACCCCCGGGCCACGAACCCCGCGCCCAGGGAAAGCGCCACCGAGGGGCCGTCAAAGGGCGACAGAATCACCCCCTTTCCCTGCACCTTGGTGGTCATGCCCATGTCCGAGGTGGGGGATGCCTGGCCCTTGGTGAGTCCATAGACCTTGTTATTATGGACCAGGGCCGTGATGTCCACGTTCCGGCGGACGGCGGCCAGAAAATGATTTCCGCCCTCGCCGTAGCAGTCCCCGTCTCCGGTGTTGACCAGCACGGTCATGTCGTTGTTGGCCATCTTGGCGCCCGTGGCAACGGGCAGGGCGCGGCCGTGCAGACCGTGAAAGAAGTTGCACTTGAGAAAATGGGGGGTCTTTCCCGCCTGGCCGATGCCCGAGACGATCAGCGCCTTGCTCGGGGGAATGTCAAGGCCGGCCAGGGCGTCTTTCATCGCCTCGAGGATGCCGAAGTTGCCGCAGCCGGGGCACCACTTGTTCTCGTAGTCGTTGTGATAAAGTTCCACATCCGTCATGGCTCACCTCGTCTGTTCAAGGACGGCGTCGGCGATCTCCCTGGGGAAGAAGGGGCGTCCGTCGTATTTCAGCACCGTTCCATCCGCCACGATGCCCGTCTGTTCCCGGATGAGGGCGCCCAACTGGGCGGTGGCGTTGCCCTCCACCATGATCCGCCGGCCGGCTTTTTTCAGAACCCGCTCGGCCGCTTCCGCCGGGAAGGGCCACAGGTCGGTGAAATGGGCGCAGCCCGCGTCCATGCCGTCGGAGCGCAGCATGTCCACGGCCTCCCGGAGCGGCCCGATGGTGGAGCCCCAGCCCACCAGCAGCGTTTCCGCGTCGGGGTGATGGGCGCTGGGCGGGCGCATTTCCCCGCGCATGGCCGGGATCTTGGACTGGCGCTTTTCCACCATGCGCCTTCTCAGCGTCGCGTCTTCCGTGATGTGGCCATCTACCCGATGCTCGTTTCCGCAGACTTTCACCAGGGCCTGGCCGGCGCAGGGCAGGGCCATTGGCGAGATGCCGGATTCGGTGAAGGCGTATCGCTGGTAGGCCGAAGGATCCGGCATGTCCGCGTCCGTGATGGTGTAGATGGGGATTGATTCCGGAACGGTCATTTCCCCCAGGGCGATGAACATGGAATCGCACAGGTATTGATCCACCAGCACAATGGCCGGCGCCTGGTATTTCCATGCCAGATCGAAGGCCCGGACCATGGTGTTGAAAACATCCTCGACCGTGCCCGGCGCCAGAATGAACCGGGGCGAATCGTCCTGGGGCGAATGGATGCAGAAGGGCAGGTCGGCCTGGCCGGTGCGGGTGGGGAGGCCGGTGGCAGGCCCGGGCCGCTGGGCGTTGACGATGACGATGGGCGTTTCCGTGATGCCGGCCAGCCCCAGCCCCTCGGTCATCAGGGCGAAGCCGCCGCCGGAGGTGGCCGTGAAGGCGCGAACCCCGGCGAAGGCGGCGCCCATGGTCATGTTAACGGCGGCGATCTCGTCTTCCGCCTGTTCCAGCACCAGGGGAAACCGATCGATGTGGGAAGCCAGGCTCACCAGAATCGGGGTGGCCGGCGACATGGGATAAAAGGCCGCGATCCGGCAGTCCGCCGCCAGCGCCCCCAGCGCCGCGGCGTCTGCGCCCGTAAGGAGACGACCTTTGCGCTCCCGCCCATCGGGCCACTGGAAGGCGCCCTGGAATTTCACCGATCGTCCGGCCTCGTGCCCCTTTTCCGCCGCGGCGATGTTCTGGTCGATCACCTTCCGGCTCTTTCCAGAGAAAAAGTCCTCCACCGTTTCCCGCACCAGATCCCAGGGTGCCCCCAGAATTGCCAGGCACGCCCCGGCCGCCACCGTGTTTGCGGTGATGGCGCCGCCGGCCTCCTTCGCCAGATCCCGTATGGGCAGGGTGAACACCCCTTCCATCTCCCCCTTTTCCCCCTTGTTGGAAGATCCCGCGTCGGCCATGATCAGCCCCCGATCGGACAGGCGCGGCCGGTGTTCCCTGATGCTCCTGCGGTCGAGGGCCACCAGCAGGTCCACCGGCTGGCGGGGGGCGTTCACCGGCGCGTCGGAGATGCGGATCTGAAAGAAGTTGTTCCCACCCCGGATGCGGGACTCGAAATCATTGATGGCCATCAGGTAAAGCCCGGCCCGATGGCAGACCCGGGCCAGCAGGTCCCCGACCGTCTGGAGGCCCTGGCCCGCGGCCCCGCCCACGGTAACGGTGATATCGATGGACATTGGCGTCTCCTTCTATCCCATTTCCTGGATATTGTCGCGCAACTGGGCAATATCGATCCCAAGGCTGACGCACTGCTTGCCTTCCAGGCACAGTCTGGCGTCGTCCTTTTCCAGGTAGTGCTTGAGGCGGTTGTTATCCTTCTTCAGATCCACCACCCAGACATCCTGATCCTTGTCGAAGCTCACATCCAGGTCGATGCCGCATTCGCCGATGTCCGGATAAATGGAGCGGATCTTTTCGCAAAGCTGTTCCTTGTCATGCATGGGGTGCCTCCTTGTGGGTTGCAATGTTGTGGAATAAGAAGCTGTTGTCATTATATTAAGGATAGCATACGAGAGAGAACGACGTAAAGGTTCAAAGGTGCAACCTAATGATATATAATGAAATATTTTCTATAGGGACTGTGCCTGAAGATAGGAGGCGGGCGTGGGGCGCCATCGAAAAACTTGAAGAGTTGGAGGGGGCGTGTTATTTGATTAACAGATGTCGGCTTGATAGATGGAGGGATGCGATGGCGCATCCGGAATGGGATAAAGGATTGGATAATGGTCGAATGCTCAAAACATTGAGTCGGTGCGCTCCAGAAAGCGACTGCGGATTGCGAAGAGGATGAAAAAATGACAATCGAGGCCAAACTGTTTGAAATGAAACGAATATCTTCCGGAATGGCCGCCAGGATGAGGGGATGGGCCGTGTCGATTTTCTGCTTGGCCTGCATCGATACGGCGTTTCAATGATTGATCTAGACCAGGAAGATCTTCTATCCGATATCGAGAATGCCTATAAGACCAGGCGGTTGACCGAATGGAAATAGCTGCTGATCTAATTCGAGTTCTGGCTGAAAAGGATAGAATAGCCTTTAAAAAGCACAGCATTCTGCGCATGAATCAGCGTGGAATTCTGGCGGATGAGGTCAAGGAAGTGCTGCTTTCCGGAGAGATAATCGAGTCAAAGGAGAAGAAGGCAATGAAATGCGTGCTGTGTTCCGGCGGGATGGAAAGATCGGCCATTTCGGTGCCGTATGAAATGGATCAGGAGTATATTCTGGTTGTGCGGGGGGTTCCCGCATGGGTTTGCAGGCAGTGCGGCGATTCATTTTTGGATATTTCCGTGGTTCGGGCGCTGGAGAAGATTGTGGCAACAGCCCGACAAAATGGCGTAACCATGGGGTTTATCGAATATCGCAACGCCGCATAGCCGTGTTGCCGAACGGGGGAGGAGGGCCTTATGGCGCGAGGATTTTCGGGTAGGAGGAACATCGGAGGCATCAGCAGGCGGACCTTTATAAAGGCCACCGGCATTGCCGGGGGCGCATTGGTTTTTGGATTTCCGGGGAGGATGGCGATGGCCCAACAGACGCATAAGGTGGCGATGGTTTCGACGGATGACCGGAAAAAGGGCGTGAAGGCGTCGATTCAGGCGTTGGGAATCAATCCGGTCAAGGGCAAAAATGTCCTGCTTAAGCCCAATTTCAACACGGCCGACCGGGTGCCCGGCTCCACGGACAACGAGACGCT
>JAABTE010000014.1 GCA_011390035.1 Desulfobacteraceae bacterium
CTGACATGGACGCGGCCCTCCGCGTCCCGCTCGGCCATGCCGGCCAGCACGATGATGCCCTCGGCCGCGGCCAGCTCGGCCACCTGGCCGGCCAGGGGGCCGGGAATGGGCTCGGCGATGTTTTGGATCTCCCGGCGGGTGGTGTAGCCGGTCAGGCTCATCTCCGGAAAGCAGATGAGGTCCGCGCCCCTTTGAACGGCAAGGATCGTCCAGCGGCGCATCCTTTCCACGTTTTCCGCCTTGCGCCCCAGGGGCGCCGGGCAGGTCACGGCGGCGATGCGCAGGTCCTTCATCTACAGGTCGAAATGGGCCCGGACCTTGAACAGCCGGGTGGCGGGCAGGTTGAGAATCCGCAAAACCCCCGTCTCCTGTCGGATGCTGTCGATGTTCGCCTCGATCTCGTCCATGGAGGGGGCGATGAAGGTGAACCACACGTTAAAATGGTTCTCGCGCTGATAGTTGTGGGTAACGCCGGGATATCGATTAACGACCTCGGCAAAAGCATCGATCTTTTCCCCGGGCACCCTCGCCGCGCACAGGGTGCTGACAAAACCCAGCTTTTCCGGCGAAAAATTCCCCCCGATGCGCCTTATAATCCCCACCTCCCGCAGCCGCCCCAGCCGCCCCAGCACCTCGTCCTCGCTCAACCCCAGGTCCTCGGCGACGGCCGCGAAGGGCCGCTCGGTAATCGGAAAATCCGACTGAATCCGGTTCAATATCGCACGGTCCACATCATCCATGCCGCCCACATCATCCACGCCGCCCACCCCGTCAACGCCAACCACTCCGTCAACGCCGTCCACTCCGTCTACCCCATCCACCCCGTCCATATTCCGCCCCATCATATAAACCGCACATGCACCTTGCGGTTGCGCGGCCCGTCAAATTCGCAGAAGAAGATCCCCTGCCAAGTCCCCAGCGCGAGCTGCCCATCCTCGATGGCAATCAGCTCCGAGGCCCCCACCAGGGTCGATTTGACATGGGCCGGCGAATTGCCCTCCGCGTGGCGGTAGTCGGCCTTCCAGGGCACCACCTGGTCGAGGGCCATCATGATGTCCCGGGCCACCGCGGGATCGGCCGCCTCGTTGATGGTGACGGCCGCCGTGGTGTGGGGCGAATACACCATGCAGACGCCGCTTTCCCTGCCGGCGGAACGGACCGCGTCACGCACCGCCGAGGTGATGTCGATCATCTCGGTCTTGTTCTTCGATTTGACGTTGAGTATCATCTCGCCTCTGCCTGGGATCGGGTGGGAATGAAACAAAAAAAGCCCCGCACGACGGCAGGGCCTTTTTTGATATAAGAATGAAACCGTTTGGCGATTAGACGCAGCCGGTCGGCTTCGGCAGACCCGCCATCTTACAGGCTCCCTTGCCGGGTCCGGACGGGAACAGCTCGTAGATGTGCTTCAGTTTGAAACCGGTCACCTTGGAGAGTACCCGCACCATGGGGGCGATGCCGTTCTTCTCGTAGTATTCGCGCAGCACCTCGATGACCTTCTTGTGCTCGTCGTTCAGCTCCTCGATGCCCTCTTCCTTCTTGACGTACTGGACCCACTCCTGGCTCCAGTTGTTGTAATCGTCAATAAAACCGTCTTCGTCAATCTTGAAGGTCTTTCCCTGAAATTCGACTTCTGGCATGAAACATTCCTCCTTTAAATGAGATTTTCTATCTTAATGGCCTCAGCCTACTCGCCCAGTTGCAGAAAAAAAAATTTTATCGTATTCCCGCTTGGATGTCAACATCAAAATGCCGGCATCAATATTCCTTCGGCATGCCGTTTAACTGGGCCAGGGTGAACACCGGGCCGTCCTTGCAGACGAAATCCTTGCCGATGTTGCACCTGCCGCACATCCCGATGCCGCATTTCATGCGGTTTTCAAGGGACATGATGATCCGGTCGTGGCCGTAGCCCAGCTTGTCGAGTACCGGCTGGGTGAACTTGATCATGATGGGCGGGCCGCAGATGATGGCGTAGGTGTTCTCGTCGGCCGGCGGGGCCTTTTGCTCCGTGATGGTGGGCACGAACCCCACGTTGTACTTCCAGTCGGGGTCCTTGGCGCCATCCACGGTGATGTGCATGCCGATGTCGTCCCGGGCCTCCCAGGCCTTCAGCTCGTCAACATACAGCAGCATGCCTGGGGTCCGGGCGCCGTAGATGACGTTGATCTGGCCGAACTGGTCCCGGTGTTCCAGCATGTAGATGATGGACGAGCGCAGGGTGGTGAAGGCAAAGCCGCCGCCGATGATCACCACGTTCTTGCCCTTGAGCGCCTCCCAGGGGTAGGGGTGGCCCAAGGGGCCCCGGATGCCCATCACGTCGCCCGCCTTCATGGCGTGCAGGTGAGAGCTGACAAGGCCCACCTTGTTGACGGTGAACTTGACAAAGCCCTTCTCCGTGGGCGAGGAGGCGATGCCGATGGGGATCTCGCCCTTGCCGGCCACCGACAGCTCGGCGAACTGGCCCGGCAGGTAGGCAAAGCGCTTTTCGTCCTCCGGGTCTATGAAGACGAACTTGAAGGTTTTCAGGTTCTTGTCTTCGGTCTCGGTGATGATCTCATCGATCCGGACCGGATAGGGTCGATACGGATTTTGCATGATGTCCCCCCTGTTTTCGTCAAGTTGTCGGGCAGGCGCAGTCATTGGCGGCCTCCGGATCGTAAGCGTTCATCATGTCGCAGACCTTGCGGATATCGATGTTGACCGGGCAGCTTCGCACGCATCGGCCGCAGCCGACGCACTGGATGCCCTCTCCGTACTTGTCCACATAGTATTTGAGCTTGTGCATGAAGCGCTGGCGCACCCGCTGAACCTTTTCGCCCCTCGGGTTATGGCCAGAGCCATGCGCCGTGAACAGGGGCGCCATGCACGAGTCCCAGTTGCGCGTCCGAACGCCCTCGCAGCCCCGGCACTCGTCCTGGATGTCGAAGCACCAGCAGGTGGGGCACAGGTAGGTGCAGGTGCCGCAGTTGATGCAGGAAAAGGCCACGTCCTCCCAGAAGGGGGCGTCGTACAGGTCCATGGATGGCTTTTCGGCAAGCTTGTCCGTGGCAACCTGCCGGGTGATCTTCTTCTCGGCGGCGGCCGCCCGGTCGGCAAAAAGCGCTTCGGCCTCGGCCTCGTCCATGGCATCGGTCCAGCCGGCGGCCTTCATCAGGGCCTCGCCCTTTTCCGTGATCGCTTTGGCCGCGTACCCGCCGTCCCGGTCCACCACCAGCGCATCCAGGCCCTGGGTGTCGTGCGGGGCCGAGCCGGCGCTGGTGCAAAAGCAGGTGGCGCACGGATCGTTACAGCCGTAGCCCACGAAGGTGGTGGCCTCGTAGTTGCGAAGCCAGTATGGGTCTTTATATTCCGGCGAGTCGAAGTTGCGCCGCACCAGCAGAAAGGAGAGGGCGTCGCAGGGTCGGATGCCGATCACCGCCCGGGGGGTGTCGTCCCGCCTGGGCTCCTTCAGGATGTGGTGATCCGGCCGGCTTTCATCGGTGGTGTACTCGAACATCACCTCGGACTGGGGATAGACCACCGACTTGGGAGACAGCCGGGTGTTGGAAAACGCCATGTCCGGCGACGCGTCGCCGGTCAGCTCCCGGAACTCGTGGTCCTTTCCCTCCTTGACGGGGCCGAACACGCGGTAGCCGCTTTTGAGTTTCCCGATGCCCTCGGCCCACTGTTTTTCATCTATTTTCACAAACTTCATGGTCATTGCCCTTTATTTGATAAAAGCGTCGGGATCATTCGGCTTGTAGGCGTCCAGCGGCGGCCGCTGGTCCACGGACATGCCCGCCTCCCATCCGTACAGTTCCTTGCAGTCCTTTTCCAGCTTCCGGGTGAGAACGCGCATCTTGATGCCCACCGGGCAGGCCCGCTCGCAGGCGCCGCAGTCTGTGCAACGGCCGGCGCAGTGGTAGGCCCTGAGGAAATGGAAGGTCCGGATATCGTTTTCATCCTGGCCCTTGCCCACCCACTGGGGGCGGGACTCGTCCACGAAGCAGGTGGGACAGTAGCACAGCGGGCAGGCGTTGCGGCAGGCGTAGCACCTGATGCACTCGGCGAACATGTCGTCGAAAAATGCCTTCCGCTCGGCGTCGGACATTGCATCGATGGCGCGGATGTCCGCGTAGCGGTCCACGTCGGTTTGTTCTGGCACGGGATCGGCCACCGGCTCGTCGCAGATGACCGGGTTGCGGTGAACGCAGATGGCGCAGTTGTCCTGGAGGGTCTCGGCCCGGTCGAAGGTCTTTTCGAAGCCGTTGCCCCGGACCACCACCTTGCCGTCGTCCGTTTCCGTCACCTCGGAGATCTCGCCATCAACGGCCGCGGCGATCTTGCGCTTGTCGATCATGGCCTGGCAGGGCACGCCGATGACGACGACATTGTCCCGGTCGAGCTTGTTTTCGATGATGTGGGTGACGATGTTGCGGCTGTCGCACCCTTTTGCCACCACGCCCACCTTGTCTTTGGCGCCGGTGAGGTAGTTGGCCAGGTTGATGCCGCAGTTGCCGTCCCATATAAGCTGGTCGGCGTCCTGGGGCCGGCGGATCACGCAGGGCTCGTTCATCATGGGCATGGAGCCCTTTTTGAACCCGATGACCCGGTCAACCTTTCCCTCCTCCAGCAGGCGGCGGGCGATCTGTCTGATTTTATCCGTATATTCCCGCATGTTTCTAAGCCACTTTCGCTTTTTCTTTTAAAAAGTGCCTGTTCGGACCCAATGCCTTGACCGCCTCGGTCACCTCCTGAGCCACGCGGGCGAACTTGGTGGACTCGGCCGACGAGATCCAGGAAAAGTGGAGCCGTCCGGGCTCAAGGCCCATGAACTCCAGCAGGTTGTTGAACAGGGCGAATTTCCGACGAGCGTAGTAATTACCTTCCAGGTAATGGCATTCGCCGGGATGTCAGCCGGACACCCAGACCCCGTCGGCCCCTTCCCGCAGGGCGGCCAGGGCGAACTTGGGGCTCATCCGGCCGGTGCAGGGAATGCGGATGACCCGGATGTTGGACGGATACTCCATCCGGCCCACGCCCGCAAGGTCCGCGGCGCCATAGCTGCACCAGTTGCACAGAAAACTGACGATTTTCGGTTCCCAATCCGACATGATTGCTCTCCTTATTATATAACCGGACCCTTAGCCGGCTTCGTTCATGGAAAAGATCTGGGCGAAGATCTGATCGTTGTCAAAGCCCTTCAGGTGAATGGCTCCGGACCGGCAGGATGCCACGCACAACCCGCAGCCCTTGCAAAGGGCCGGGTTGATCTCCGCCTTGCCCGGCCAGAACCGCTCCTCCGGCGACCGGAACGTGGGCGCGGAGTAGGGGCAGAGCGACACGCAGGTGCCGCACTGGCTGCACCAGGACGGGTTGATCTCCGCCACCTGGCCGCTGGTGTGGATCTTTTCCCGGGCCAGCAGGGTTATGGCCCGGGAGGCCGCCGCCCGGGCCTGGGCTATGGACTCGTCTATGGGCTTGGGATAATGGGCCAGGCCGCACAGAAAGACGCCGTCGGTGGCGAACTCGGACGGGCCCAGCTTGGCGTGTTTTTCCACGAAGAAGCCGTCCTCGTTCAGGGGCACCTTGAAGAACCGGGCCAGTTTCTCTTCCCGGTTGGGCAGGATGGCCGAGGCCAGGGTCAAAATATCGGTCTCGATGTCCATGGGAATGCCCAGCACATGGTCGATGACCCGCACGATCAGCCGGTCGCCGTCCTTGCGAACCTCCGGCTTATGCTCCAGGTCGAAGCGAACGAAGATGACGCCCAGCTCCCGGGCCTCCCGGTACAGGTACTCTTTTTCGCCGTAGGTGCGCACGTCCCGGTACAGGATAAAGACGTTCATGTCCGGGTTGGCGCGCTTCAGCTCTATGGAGTTGTGGACCGAGTGGGTGCAGCAGATGCGCGAGCAGTAGGGCCGCTCGGGCTCGCGGGAGCCGACGCACTGGATGAAGACCGCCGAACGGGCCGACTCGATGGCCGGGTCGTTGTCCATCAGCTTGCGGTCCAGCTCCAGGCTGGTGAGGATTCTCGGGTCCTCGCCGTAGCGGTATTCAGCGGGCTTGTATTCCTGGCCGCCCGTGGCGATGACGGCCACGCCGTGTTCCAGGACCTGCTCGCCGCCGTTTCCGGCAAGGGTGGTCTTGAAGTTGCCCACAAAGCCCTCCACGCCGGCCAGGGTGGTGTTCAGATGGACCGTGATCTTCTCGTCGGCCTCGATCTGGGCCGCGAGCTTTTCCAGCCGGTCCGCCACCTTGTCGCCAGAGGGCAGGGTGTGCAGGTTCCGGGCCTGGCCGCCCAGGGTGTCCGACTTTTCCACGATGTGGGTGACATATCCCTGGCGGGACAGGCTTCGGGCCGCGTTCATGCCGGAAACGCCGCCGCCGATGACAAGGGCCGCCTGGTTGACGTTCAGGGCGGTCTCCTTCAGCGGCTGGATCAGCGCCGCCTTGGAAACGGCCATGCGCACCAGGTCCATTGCCTTTTCCGTGGCCAGCTCCGGGTTGTTCTTGTGGACCCAGGAGTCCTGGTTGCGGATGTTGGCCATCTCGAACAGGTATTTATTAAGGCCCGCGGCGATGAGCGTCTCCTGGAAGAGCGGCTCGTGGGTCTTGGGTGTGCAGGCGGCCACCACCACCCGGTTCAGGTTCTGCTCCCGGATGGTCTGGGCCATGATGTCCTGGGTGTCCTGGGAACACGAGTAAAGGTTGTCCGCCACGAACTCCACATAGGGCAGGGTTCTGGCGTACTCGGCCACGGCCGGCACGTCCACCACGCCGGCGATGTTCACGCCGCACCGGCACACGAACACGCCCACCCGGGGCCGCTCGTTGATCACGTTGGTCTCGGGCACGATCTCGGGCACCCTGGTGAGGGTGTTTCTGGCCGGAGAGAGAAACTCGCCAGCCGCGGAGGCCGCGGCGCCGGCGTCGATGACCGACTGGGGGATGTCCTTGGGCCCCTGGAAGGCGCCGCACACATACACGCCCTCCCGGCTGGTGGCCACCGGCTCGAAAGGATCGGTCTTGCAGAAGTTGCCCTTTGTCAGCGAGATGCCCAGCCGGTCCGCCAGGGCCACCAGTTCCGGCGGCGTCTGAAGGCCCACGGACAGCACCACCTGCTCGAAGATCTCAGTGGTTACCTGGCCGTCGTCCGTGACGTAGCGCAGCTCCATGTCTCCCGTGTCGCCCACGGGCACGATGGAGTGGACCCTGCACCGGATGAAGCGCACGCCCTTTTTCTTGGCGTTCTCGTAGAACCGCTCGAACTCCTTGCCCATGGTGCGCATGTCCATGTAGAAGATGGCGCAGTCCAGGTCGTCTCCGGAGTGTTCCTTGGCGATCACCGCCTCCTTGATGGCGTACATGCAGCAGACCGAGGAGCAGGCGGGGTTGTCGCACCGGTTGATGTCCCGGGAGCCGACGCACTGGAGCCAGGCGATCTTTTTGGGCTCCTTGTGATCCGACATGCGGATCAGGTGGCCCGTGGTGGGGCCGGAGGCCGACAGGATGCGCTCGAACTCGGTGGCGGTCATCACGTTGGGCAGGTTGGCGTAATTATAGGTATCGAATCCGGACGGATCAAAGGGCTTGAAGCCGGGCGCCAGCACCACGGAGCCGACGTTGAGCGTGTCGATTTTCTCCTTCATGTCGAAATCGATGGCGCCGGTGGGGCACAGCTTCTTGCAGGCGCCGCACTTTTTCTTCTGCAGATAGATGCATGTGTCCGGATCGATCCGGTACTTCAGGGGCACCGCCTGGGCGTACTCCACATAGATCGCCTTGCGCTTGGCCAGGCCCTGGTTGTAGGTGTCCGGGATTTTCTTGGGGCACTTTTCATAGCAGGCGCCGCAGGCGATGCACTTGGATTCATCCACATATCGGGGGTGGCGGACGATCTCCACCTGGAAATTTCCGGCATTCCCCTTGATGTCCCTGACTTCGCTTAACGTGATTAACTCGATGTTCAGATGCCGGCCGACCTCGACCAGTACGGGGGAGATAATTCACATCGCGCAGTCATTGGTGGGGAATGTCTTGTCCAACTGGGACATGACCCCGCCAATGGAGGGCGATTTTTCGAGCAGATATACATAATAGCCGGAGTTTGCCAGATCCAGGGCCGAGCGCATCCCCGCGATGCCTCCGCCAACGACCAACACCGATCCGATAACATCTTTCGTCATGACATACACTCCTGAAGACAAAGTGAAAAACCCTTGCTGAGATTCGGGAAGGGCGGTTGATAACCATTGCGGGCAAAATCCGCAAGGAAGTAAAATAAAGGTTGCCTTCGATATTGTCAATAATAATTTCGAGATGTTGGAGACGGATGCCCCCGTCCCGGCCGCCGGGGGCCGCCGGGGGATCGCCGTATCGGGAAATAAATTAAAGGCTTAATAATATACCGATCGGTCCGTTGAGCCGCCCGTCCGTCCCCTGCGGCGGCGGATGAATCATAAGATATTCAATGAATGAGATATATTCATCGTTTTATTCGCCGGCGGGGGCCGCGCCCGCCCCATAATGGAGAGAGGAATCATGCTTTCAGATGGTAAGAATGGGATATAGCTGAAAAAAAGACCCCCATGACCGGAAATTACCCCCTCTGTATAAAAATGGATTGACAACGCCCCCCTTTCTTGACTATGAGAGTCGGGAATTGTCGTTTGGTATTTTGCTCTCATGCTGATCACGCAGAAAAACCAATACGCCCTCAGGGCGGTCTATGAACTGGCCAGGCATCGGGGAAGAGGGCTTTTGAAAAGCGCCGACATTGCCCATGCCCAGGCGATACCGAGGCGGTTTGTGGAAGTGATACTCAGCCAGCTCACCAGAAGCGGATATGTGACTTCCAAGCGAGGACAGGGCGGCGGCTACGCGCTGGTGCCGCCGCCCGATGGCCTGACGGTGGCAGATATTCTTCACTCCATGAACGGCTCCCGCCGGCCCTTTCACTGCATTGCCTGCGTCTCCAGGTGCCGGTGCGACTTCGATGACGGGTGCGCATTTTCCCCCATGTGGGCGCGCATCGGCCAGGCCATCGACGACATCTACCGGGAGACCACCTTGCTGGACCTGATGGAAAATGAAACGGACCTCGCCTCTCCCGAGGCCGAATCGGCCGGGGGGCAGGGGGCGGCCCGAGAGGATATGTCGCGGTAACTATCTGGAAACCTTATCGTCAACTTTTCAAGGATGCGGACATGAAGAAAGGAAGATCACGGGTGCGATGGACAAAGATCTTAGGGATTGCCGGGCTGGCGTTGGCTTTCGGGGTGTCTGCCTGGGGGGTTGAGGCGCTGAGGGAAAAGGCGCCGGGGCGGGCCGATCTGATCATGATCGACACGCTCAAGGCCTTTGGCGACCTGGAGCGGCCGGAGGTGGCGTTCCTGCACGATCGGCATACGGACGCCCTCGAGAAGGCGGGCAAGGACTGTTCGGCCTGCCATCTGTCCGAAAAGCGGTTCAAGATGATTCCCGATACTCTGGAATCGGCCATCCAGCGGGTGGATCATCTCTCCACGCGGTTCAAGCGGCTGCGGGAGGAGGGGCGCCGGGAGGTGATGGACATCTATCACAACGAGTGCATCGGCTGCCACAACGAGATGGCCGATTCCGAACTTGTGGAAAAAAGCGGCCCGGTCACCTGCGGCCAGTGCCACAAGGCGGACCCGGGCGTGGTCTCCATCCGGGCGGAGATGGGCATGGACCAGTCTCTGCACTACCGCCATGTGAAGGCCCGGGACAAAAAGTGCGAGCAGTGCCATCACAAGTATGACCCGATCCGGGAAAAGCTTTTCTACGCCAAGGGCGAGGAGGGCACCTGCCGCTATTGCCACAAGGACCAGGACGAGGAGAACCGCGTCGCCATGCCTCTGGCCGCGCACATCCAGTGCCTGGACTGCCACCGCAAGACCCTGGCCGAAAACAAGGACTCCGGCCCCGTGCGGTGCGCCGGCTGCCATGACCCGGCCCGGCAGAAGGCCATAGAGAAGGTCTCCCCGTTGCCGCGCATGGAGCGCAATCAGCCCGACGCGGTGGTGGTGCGGCTAAGCGCGTCTGACCAGGCCAACCGGGAGATGGCCAGTCGCATGAGCGCGGTGCCCTTCGATCACAAGGCCCACGAGGGCGCAAACGACACCTGTCGGGTGTGCCACCACGAGGCCATTTCTCCCTGCGTCACCTGCCACTCCCTCACGGTTCCGCCCGATTCGGACCGGAAGGTGAACCTGGAGGCGGCCATGCACGACGCCGATTCCATGACCAGTTGCGTCGGCTGCCATAACGACCGGAAGACGGCCAAACAGTGCGCCGGGTGTCACGGCTTCATGGCCGCCAATCGCCGGCCCTCCGACGCCTTCTGCAAAACCTGCCACATGGCCGATCCGGCCGACGCCCTTTCGGGCGACGACGAGGCCGCCCGGCGGGAAAGGGCCGCCGCTCTGCTGACCGGCCGAAAGCCGGTGACGGAATCCATGGCGGACGCGGACATTCCCGAGACGGTGACCATCGGCGCCATCGCCGGGGAATACGAGCCGGCCAAGATGCCCCACCGGAAGATCTTCCGGACCATCGAAAAGGGCGTCCGGGAGGACAAGCTGGCCACCTATTTTCACGAGGAGCGGGGCACGCTGTGCCAGGGCTGCCATCACAACAGCCCGGTGGATAAAAAGCCGCCCAAGTGCGCCAGTTGCCACGGCAAGTCCTTTGATGAAAAGCGCCCGGTCATGCCCGGCCTCAAGGCCGCCTACCACCGCCAGTGCATGGAATGCCACGAGCGGATGGGCATCGAAAAGCCGGCCGACACGGACTGCGCCGCATGCCACAAGGAAAAGGAACAATCCTAATCGGATCACGCCATCGATACAGATAAAGACGAGGTAAGACGGATGTCCATATCACGCAGAAGATTTCTCGGATGGATGGGCGCGGCCGGAATGGGCGTCACGCTCGGGCGGTCCGCCCGCGCGGCCGGCCCCAAGACGTTTCCCGGCTATCCCGAAAGCGTCGGGGTGCTCTTCGACAGCACGCTGTGCATCGGATGCCGGCGGTGCGAGGCCGCCTGCAACAAGGTCAACCACCTGCCGCCGCCGGAGCGGCCCTTCGACGATTTGACCGTTCTGGAGGAGCCCCGAAGGACCCGCTGGGACAGCTACATGGTCATCAACAAGTACTACCCCAACGGCCGGGAGAACCCGCCGGCCTATGGGCGGATGGGCTGCAACCACTGCAAGGAGCCGGCCTGCGCGTCGGCCTGCTTCGTGCGCGCCTTTGCCAAGGAGCCCACGGGCGCCGTCACCTACGACGAGACCGTGTGCGTAGGCTGCCGGTACTGCATGATTGCCTGCCCCTTTGAAATTCCCACCTATGAATACCACAAGGTACTCGCCCCGCGCATCTCCAAGTGTACCCTCTGCCAGCCCCGGCTGCTCAAGGGCCTGCTGCCCGGCTGCGTGGAGGCTTGCCCCACCGAGGCGCTCACCTTCGGAAAGCGCGAGGATCTGATCCGCTCCGCGCATCAGCGCTTCCGGATGCATCCGGGCCGCTACATGGAACACATCTACGGCGAGCATGAGATGGGCGGCACCAACTGGCTGTATCTGTCCGGGGTTCCCTTTGCCGAGATCGGCAAGCGAGAGGACCTGGGCACCCGGGCCGCCCCGGAGTTCACCGCCGGCGCCCTGGCCGCCGTGCCCCTGGTGGTGGGCCTGTGGCCGGTGCTGCTTACCGGCATCTACGCCATCTCCAGACGCAAGGAGAAGATGGCCGACGAGGAGCGGACGGCGGCGGTGGCAGACGCGGTGGCCAAAACCCAGGCGGCCTCGGACGAAAAGCTGTCCGCGGCCATGGAAAAGGCCAAAAAGGAAAAGGAATCGGCAGTTGAGGGCGCCGTGAAAAAGGCCCTCGAGGAGGCCGAGAAGGCCAGAAAAGCTGAAATGGCCGAAGCGGAAAAGACCGAAACGCCAGAGGCCGGTGCCGGTGAAAAAGCCGGCAAGGATAGCGAGGAGGGTGCCTGATGTCATCGGAACACGCAACAGCTCATAAGCCTGTCATGTCTCCTTTCACCATCGTGGCGGGCATCGTCCTGATTCTCGGCGCGCTGGTCACGGTGCTGCGCTTCACCGGCGGGCTGGCCGCCACCACCAACCTGTCCGACTACAACCCCTGGGGGCTGTGGATCGGATTCGACCTGCTGGTGGGCGTGGCCCTGGCCGCCGGCGGATTCGTCACCTCCGCGGCCGTTTACATCTTCGGCATGAAGCGATACCACAGCGCGGTGCGGCCGGCCATCCTCACCGGATTTCTCGGTTACGCCCTGGTGGTCTTCGCCCTCCATTACGACGTGGGCCAGCCCTGGCGGCTGCCCTATCCGTTCATCGTCCAGTCCGGCACCACCTCGCTGCTCTTTGAAGTGGGCGCCTGCGTGGCCCTGTACCTGACGGTGCTGTTCATCGAGTTCACCCCCGCGCCCCTGGAGTGGCTGGGGTTCAAGCGGGTCCGGAACCTGGTGGTGAAGCTGACCATGCTCCTGACCATCCTGGGCGTGATCCTTTCCACCCTGCACCAGAGTTCCCTGGGGGCCTTGTTTCTCATCGCGCCGTCCAAGCTCCATCCGCTCTGGTATTCCGGGTACCTGCCGGTCTTTTTCTTCGTGTCGGCCATCATCGCCGGGCTTTCCATGGTGATCTTCGAAGGCGGCCTGGCCCACAAGTACTTCCACGACAAGATGGACGAGACCCACCTGCGGGAAAAGGAGGACGTGGCCTTCGGCTTTGCCAAGGCCGCCGCCTGGGTGCTGGCCGGCTATTTTTCCATCAAGGTGATCGGCGTTGCGGTGGACAACAACTGGAGCTATCTGGCCACCGGCTACGGCGCCTGGTTCCTGGTGGAGCTGCTCGGCTTCGTGGCGCTGCCCTGCTTTCTGTACGCCGTGGCCGTGCGAGATCATAACATGAGCCTGGTAAAATACACCGCCGGCTGGACCGTGCTGGGCATTGTGGTTAACCGGCTCAACGTCTCGCTGGTGGCCTTTAACTGGCACCTGCCGTCTTCGGAGCGGTATTTTCCCCACTGGATGGAGATCGTTATCTCCCTTTTCATCGTCACCATCGGCGTCCTGGTGTTCCGGTTCATCGTCACCCGGATGCCGATCATGCATGAACACCCGGACTACCATGGCGAACACTAAGGAGGCATGATGGAATACCATTTCAATACCCTTCACGACTTCATGGTCTATACCAAGGGCGTGGTTTATATCCTGATCCTGGCGATCCTGATCGGCTTTGTGGCCTTCTGGTCCTTTCTGAACGGCCGCGACCCTGACCGGAAACCGGAATAGACAGAAAGGAGAGGAGCCCATGTACGCATTCGTCACCGGCCCGCTGGCATGGCTGGCCTTCGGCATCTTCTTTATCGGGTTGATCGTCCGCGCCGTCTGGTACATCCGCGGCCTGGACTGGCGGGCCGACCGCGTGGCCTATACCGAACACTTCGGCGCCGGCATGAAGGGCGCCTTCCGATCCATTCTCCACTGGATCGTGCCCTTCGGCAGCCACAGTTGGCGCTTTTATCCGGGCATGACCATCCTGTTTTTCGTCTTTCACTTCTGCCTGCTGTTCACGCCCATTTTTCTGGGGGCCCACAACATGCTGCTGATGGAGCGGTGGGGCTTTTCCCTGCCCGCCATCTCTGACACCACCGGCGATCTGCTCACGGTCATCCTGCTGGTGGCGGCGGTCTTTCTGATCCTGCGGCGCATCGCCCTGCCGGAGGTGCGCATCCTGACCACGGCCTACGATTATCTGCTTCTGGCCATCACCGTCGCACCCTTTGTCACCGGTTTCCTTGCATTTCACCATGTGGGCGATTATCATTTCTGGTTGATCACCCATATTTTAAGCGGAGAGCTGTGGCTGATCGCGGTGCCGTTCACCAAGCTGTCCCACGCGCTGCTCTTTTTCCTGTCCCGGGCCCAACTGGGCATGGACTACGGCATCAAGCGCGGCGGCATGAAGGGCCGGGGCCTGGCCTGGTAAGCGGCTTAAAACCCGGAAAAATGTGAGAAAACCCAGAAAATCAAGGAAGAGTGATCATGCCAGAAGGTATCTTATGCAATAGAAAGCCCATCAACACCAAGGAGGATCTGCACGCCCTGCTCAACGACAAGTCGGGCAAGCAGTATTACCAGGAGATGAAGGAGCTAAATGTGGATCAGGAGGCGCTGTGGGCCACGATTCAAAAGTCGCTCAAGTCCCGCCTGAAGACCTGGCTGGAGATCTGCGCCCACTGCGGCCTGTGTTCGGACGCCTGTTTCCTGTACCTGGCCAACAACAAGGACCCGAAACAGGTGCCCTCCTACAAGATCCAATCGACCCTGGGCGAGATCGTCCGGCGTAAGGGCCGGGTGGATAACGAATTCATGCGCATGGTCATGGACACGGCCTGGTCCAAATGCACCTGCTGCAACCGGTGCGGCCAGTACTGCCCCTTCGGCATCGACATGGGCGTGATGTTCGGCTATCTGCGGGGGCTGTGCTTCTCCCAAGGGTTCGTGCCGTGGGAGATGAAGATCGGCTCGGGCATGCACCGGGTCTACAGGGCCCAGATGGACGTCACCACAGAGGACTGGGTGGACACCTGCCAGTGGATGGCCGAGGAGTACGGGGAGGACTGGCCGGGCCTTGAGATCCCCATCGACAAGGAAAACGCGGACATCATCTACACCGTAAACGCCCGGGAGCCCAAGCACTACCCCGAGGACATCGGCGAGGCCGCCATCCTCTTTCACCTGGCCGGCGAGGACTGGACCGTGCCCAGCGTGGGCTGGGAGGAAACCAGCCTGGCCATGTTCGCCGGCGACTGGGAGGGGTGCAAGATGCAGGTGGAGTCGGTCTATGACGCCATGGAGCGGCTCAAGCCCAGGCGGATGGTGGTGACAGAGTGTGGCCACGCCTACCGGGCCACTGTGGTGGAAGGCCCCTACTGGACGGGCCGCAAGAGCGGCCAGCCGCCGGTGGAAACCCTCCACTATGTGGAATGGGTGGCCGAGGTCCTGCGAACCGGAAAGCTCAAGATCGATCCGGCCAAAAAGATCAAGGAGCCGGTCACGCTCCAGGATTCGTGCAACTACATCCGCAACGCGGGGCTGGCCAACTTCACCCGGGAGATCATGAGCCACATCGCCGAGGACTTCCGGGAGATGAAGCCCAACCGGGAACACAACTTCTGCTGCGGCGGCGGCGGCGGGTTCAACGGCATCGGCTGCTACAGGACGGAGCGCAACATTGGCCTGAAGGTAAAGCGGGACCAGATCCTGGCCACCGGCGCCAAGCTGGTGATCTCCCCCTGCCACAACTGCTGGGACGCCATCCGGGACCTTGAGGAGATTTACAAGATCGGCATCCGCTGGTCGTTTTTAAAGCCGCTGCTCATCGAGATGGCCATCGTGCCCGAGCATTTAAAGCCGCAAGAGGAGGCGGAAGAGGCCTAACCCCTCCCCATCCCCCGCTTTCTCCCCCCCATCGCCCCCTTTCCTGCTGGGAAGGGGGCCGGGGGGATCGGGCCCTTCTCACTGAGCGTTTCCGAACAACACCATCGGCGCCCAGTAAAACGGATGGCGCCATTCATCCCCCTTCTCCCCATGGATCATGGCCATCTTTACGGACCGAAGGGCCTCGGCCGGCGGCGCCCCGCCCGCAAGGCGCAGAAACATTCCCACGTCCAGTTCCCGGATCGACTCGGTCTCCACCGACCAAAGGGTCACGGCCACCGAGGGCGTTCCGGCGTACATGAAAGACCGGGTCAGGCCCATCACGCCCTCGCCCCGGATGATCTCCCCCAGTCCGGTGTTGCAGGCCGAAAGGGCCACCAGGTCCGCATTGAGCCGGAGGGCGAAGACATCGGCCATGGTCAGATAGCCGTTGCCCCCCGTTTTCGGGTCCGGCGTGGTCAGGATCAGGGCGGGCTGGTTGACCCGGTCGATCTCTCCGGGCAGGATGCCGTGGACGGCGAAGACCATGTACCGGTAATCGGCCAGATCGCCATTTTCATTCATGTCCATCACCCGGCTTCGGGCGGCGTTCATGCCCAGTTGCAGGGGCTCGGGGGTGGCGGGGGCCTGGAGGATCTTTCGGATCTCCCGGGCCTCGGTCTCCGTGTCGGGCAGGGGCGCGAAATCGATGGTCTCCCCGCTCCGGGTGGCGCCGGCCTCCCCGGCGTTTTGATACACCGGGTTGGCAAAGGCCAGCAGTGGATGGCGCCCGCTCCCCTCCCGCCGCTGGCCGGCCTCCCGCAGCACCTTTAGCAGTGAGGCCGATGTCAGATAGGCGATGGCGTGGTTTTCCACCAGGTATCGGGCCGGCGGGGGCGCCGGATTCCCGCCGCTCCCCTTGGCCGGCTTGTTGATGACCAGGGTTTCAAAGGGCAGCAGATACAGCGGGCCCGTGGGAACGATATACAGGGTGCCGGCCGGGCCGGGGGCCGTTTTGCGCAGGGCCCGGCTTCGGCCGCATCCGGTGCCGATTTCGATGGCGGCGTCGGGCCGGTCCGGGTCCGCGGCGATGGCCCGGCGAACCGATTCCGGAAACAGGATGGGGTACAGGTCCGGCGGTTCCGGCGCCTTTTCCACGCTCATTCGCAAAAGCTTTCCCCGCACGTTTTGCGCCGATAGCCGCAGGGAAGCGGCCCGGAATTCCCTGATCCCCTGCTCCAGGGTCCGGTGTCGGGTCTTGATGGCGTGCATGGAAAAGTGATCCCTCCCAACCAGCCAGCATCCGGCCCCGTTGGTCCGGATGTCGTAGATGAGCATCATCTCCCCCGGTTTCAGCACCGATTTTTGCAGGGTCTCAAGGCCGATGGGCCGGGGATATTTCATGGCGTGGTAGTCGGGATATTCCCGGGCCAGCCGCTCCGCCAGGGCCCGCTGCCCGGCGGCGGTCGCCTCCAGGGCAGCTTCCAGCTCGCGGGTCTCGGAAAGATTGATCTCCCCGGCCGGCCGCATACGGGCGCTCACCAGTCGATTGCGGATTCGGGCATGCTCCTGGCTCAGGCGCAGCTCCTCTTCAGTCACCGCCTCGGGAATTCCGCCGAACCTTCGGGCCCCGCTGTTGCCCATCTCTTCCAGAAAGATCCGGCCCTGGCGGCGCTCGAAGATCTCAAGGGCCTTTGTCGCGAATTCGGTCTCCTCCGGCATGCGGGCGTGGAGCCGCTGGAGCAGCTCGATCAGCTCGTCGTAGATATACACCTTCTGGCCCATGTAGGTGGAGCGGGTCTCCGTGCCGGTCATCTCCTCCCGCAGGTCTTCGATGATGTCCAGGGCCGACTCGTAGTGGGCGATGGCCGCCATCTCGTCGCCCAGGGTGGTTTTGACCTGGCCCAGGCGGCGGTGGGCCCGCCAGATGGATTCCGGCGCGCCCAGCTCCTGAAAGGTGGACAGGCTCGACTCCAGATGCGCCACGGCCTTGTCCGTCTGGGACAGGTTGTCGTACAGCATCCCCAGGTTGGACTCCACCCGCCCCTCGCCCAGACGGTCTCCGATTTCCCGGTTGATGGCCAGGGCCTGGCGATAGTAGGCCATGGCCGCCTGGGGCTGGCCCAGGTTCTGGTGGGCCAGCCCCAGATGGGTCAGGTTGCTCGCCTCGCCGGCCCGGTCCGAGATGCGCCGCCTGATGTCCAGGGCTTTTTCGTAATTCTCGATGGCCTTTTCATACTGGCCCAGGTTGTTGCGCATCAGGCCGATGTCGGAAAGGTCCTTGGCCTGGCCGGCCACATCCCCGGCCTCCTGGTGAAGGGCCAGGGCTTTTTCGTAATATTCCAGGGCGTTTTCATATTGCCCCAGGTTGTGGTAAACCACGCCGATGTTGGAAAGGGCAGTGGCCTCTCCCCTGCGGTCCCCATCCTTTCGCTTGATGACCAGGGACTGTTGATACAAAGAGAGCGCCTTTTCATACCGCCCCAGCTTGTGGCTGATCAGGCCCAGGTTGATCAGATGGGCCCCCGCGCCCCGCTCGAAGCCCAGCTTCCGATGCAGTGACAGGGCGCCCTCGATGTACTCGGCCGCGGGGCCGTACTGGCCCATGTTCATGTAGGTGACGCCGACATTGCCCAGGTCAGCGGCCAGGCTCCAGGGGTCGTCCAGCTCGCGGTCCAGGGCCAGGGCCCGCTGGTAATGGGTCAGGGCGGTGGTCCGTCGGCCCATGTTGTCGTAGATGACGCCCAGGTTGCCTTCAAAGGCGGCCTCGGCCTGTTTCATGC
>JAABTE010000143.1 GCA_011390035.1 Desulfobacteraceae bacterium
TTTCACGGAAGATATCAATGACCTGAAAGCCTCCCTGACGGAGCTGGGCGCCTTCGAGCGGCGCATCCGGCTGGTGGCCGGCCTGGAGCCGGAAGCCGGCCAGATGGACGCTTTCGGCGTGGGCGGCCCCATGCTGGAGCGGCCCGAGACGGCCAACTTCGGCCTCAGGTCGGGCCTGCTGCGGGAGATGCACGCGCAGATGGACGAGATCGATACGGCCGCGGCCGTTCGGGCGGAAAGCCTCGACGGGCTGATGGCCGCCATCCGTTCCAATCGGAACCTGCTGGCCGGCAAGCCCTCCATTCGCCCGACCGAGGGCATTGTCAGCTCCACCTTCGGCGATCGCCAGTGCCCCTTCACCGGGCTGCCGGAGTTCCATGGCGGCCTTGACATCGCCAATCACAAGGGCACGCCCGTCATCGCCACGGCCGACGGCGTGATCAGCTTTGTCGGCCCCAAGGGCCCGCTGGGCAACATGATTGCCATCAATCACGGCCATGGCGTCGTCACCCGATACGCCCATATCGAAACCGCCCTGAAAAAGCCGGGGGACCGGGTGAGCCGGGGCGACGTGATCGCCCAGATGGGCAACACCGGCCGCTCCACGGGGCCGCATCTGCACTACGAGGTCCGGGTCAACGGCGTGGCCGTCAATCCCAAGGATTACATCATGAACTGAAAGCGCAGACCCGCCCCCGCCTTCCAGAACCCCGCCGGCGCCGGCGCCGTTTCCCCTTCCTCGTTTCCCCGCAGAGGCTTTTCCGCCGCCCATCGCCCCTCCGGCCTTTACAAAGGCTTCGACAATCTTAATTTAACGTGGTATAGAAGACTTGGTGGCCAAATTATGGTTTTATTTGACCTTTGACCGATGTTATAAAATATTTGACCGATGTTATAAAATAAAGGCTATAAAATAAAGGCTATAAAATAAAGGCTATAAAATAAAGGCTATAAAATAAAGGCTATAAAATAAAGGCTATGCAATATAGGCCATGCAACATAGGCCATGCAATATAGGCCCTGATTCGATATCAATCCCCGGAGGTTGCCTGATTCGATGATTTTCAATTTTTTAACCCGAGTTTTCGGGAGCAGGAACGACAGGGAGCTGAAACGGCTCCAGCCCGTTGTGGACCAGATCAATGCGCTGGAGCCGGCCATGATGGCCCTGTCCGACGCCGAGCTTCAGGGGCAAACGGAGAAATTACGCCGCAGCCTTAAAGACGGCCAGGCCCTGGACGATCTGCTGCCCGAGGCCTTCGCCACGGTGCGGGAGGCCTCCCGCCGCACGCTCAACATGCGCCATTTTGACGTGCAGCTCATCGGCGGCATGGTGCTGCACCAGGGAAAAATCGCCGAGATGAAGACCGGCGAGGGCAAGACCCTGGTTTCCACCCTGCCGGCCTACCTGAACGCATTGACCGGAAAGGGCGTTCACATCATCACCGTCAACGATTACCTGGCCCGGCGCGACACGGAGTGGATGGGCCGGATCTACCGCTTTCTGGGCATGACCGTTGGCACGGTGCTACATGGCCTTGATTCCGGCGAGCGCCAGGAGGCCTACGGCGCCGACATCACCTACGGCACCAACAACGAGTTCGGCTTCGACTATCTTCGGGACAACATGCAGTTCGAGCGGCGGGCCCTGGTGCAGCGGGATCTGAATTTCGCCATCGTGGATGAGGTGGACTCCATTCTCATCGACGAGGCCCGAACGCCCCTTATCATCTCCGGCCCGGCGGAAAAATCCACGGACCTGTACTACCAGGTCAACCAGATCATCTCCCGGCTCAAGCGGGATCGGGATTTCACCATCGACGAGAAGGCCCGCTCGGTACTCATCAACGAGGAGGGCATCGCCCTGGCCGAGGAGATGCTCAAGGTGGAGAACCTGTACGACCCGCGCAACATCGAGCTGCTCCACCACGTCAACCAGGGCTTGAAGGCCCACAACCTGTTCAAAAGAGACGTGGATTACATCGTCAAGGAAGGCGAGGTGATCATCGTCGATGAGTTCACGGGGCGGCTGATGCCCGGCCGCCGGTACAGCGAGGGCCTGCACCAGGCCCTGGAGGCCAAGGAAGGCGTCAAGATAGAAAACGAGAACCAGACCCTGGCCACCATCACCTTCCAGAACTACTTCCGCATGTACGACAAGCTGTCCGGCATGACCGGCACGGCGGACACGGAGGCGGCCGAGTTCAAGAAGATCTACGACCTGGACGTGATGGTGATCCCCACCAACATGCCCATGGTCCGGCTGGACCACCCTGACGTGATCTTCAAGACCAAGCGGGAAAAGTACGAGGCGGTCCTCGACGAGATCGAGGAGCTGCACCACAGGGGCCAGCCGGCGCTGGTGGGCACCATCTCCATCGATGTCTCCGAGGATCTGAGCAAAAAGCTCACGCGCCGGGGCATCCCCCACGAGGTGCTCAACGCCAAGAACCATGAAAAGGAGGCCGAGATCGTCTCCCAGGCGGGCCAGAAGGGGTCCGTTACCATCTCCACCAACATGGCCGGCCGGGGCACCGACATTGTGCTGGGCGAGGGGGTTGTGGAGCTGGGCGGCATGCACATCATCGGCACCGAGCGCCACGAGAGCCGGCGCATCGACAACCAGCTCCGGGGCCGGTCCGGCCGCCAGGGAGATCCGGGCTCCTCGCGCTTTTACATGGCCCTGGAAGACGACCTGCTGCGGATCTTCGGCGGCGAGCGAATAGCCGGCTTCATGGAGCGTTTCGGCATGGAAGAGGGCGAGCCCATCGAAAACCGGCTCATCAGCCGCCAGATCGAAAGCGCCCAGGCCAAGGTGGAGGCCCACAACTTCGACATCCGCAAGCACCTGCTGGAATACGACGACGTGATGAACCAGCAGCGGGAGGTGATCTACCAGCAGCGCCGGGAGATCCTCCGGGGCGAGGACCTGGCCGCCGACATCCGCCGGATGATCGAGGATCGGGCGGCGCAGATCGCCGAGGAGTTCGCCAGCGACAGGGTGCCCGCCAGCGAGTGGGACATGGAGGGGCTTCGGGAGGCGGTACTCAAGCAGTTCAACTTCCGTTTCGATGTGACCGAAGACGCCCTGGAGGGGCTGGATACCGAGGGCTTTGCCCGCATGGTGGCCGACGCCGCCCTGAAGGTGTACGACGAGAAGGAAAAGGAGCTGTCGGCCCCCGAGCTTCGGGAGCTGGAGCGCCGGGTGATGCTGATGACCGTGGATGGCCTGTGGAAGGACCATCTTTTGAGCATGGATCACCTCAAGGAGGGCATCGGCCTGCGGGGCTACGCCCAGCAGCATCCGCTCATCGTTTACAAGAAAGAGGGATTCGAGCTGTTTCAGAATCTCGTGGACCGGATCAAGGAGGAGACCATCGGCATCCTCTACCGCATCCAGATCGCCCGGCCCGAGCAGATGGAAGCCCTCAACCGCCCCCGCCAGCAGAACCTGACCTTTTCCGGTTCCGGCGGCGACGCCCCGGCGAGAAAGGTCCCAAAGCGCCGCAAGGAGGAAAAGGTCGGCCGCAACGCCCTGTGCCCCTGCGGGAGCGGCAAGAAGTACAAGAAGTGCTGTGGCAGATAGCATCGGGAGGACCCATGAGTGTCTTTGATCCGGATCTGCAAGACCCGGAGATTGAACAGGAGGCTGTATCCCAGGCCGAAGAGGAGGTGGATGAGCCGTCCATGTACAAGGTACTCCTCCACAATGACGATTACACCACCATGGAGTTCGTCGTGGAGGTGCTCATTTACGTTTTTCACAAGTCGGTCGAAGATGCCATGCGGATCATGCTCAATGTTCACAGAAACGGGATCGGCGTTTGTGGCGTCTATACCTTCGAGGTGGCTGAAACCAAGGTTAAAACGGTGGAGGCGCTGGCCCGGGAGAACGGCTATCCCCTCAAATGCAGCATGGAGGAAGAATAATCTCATGATCAGCAAGGAATTGACCGCGACCTTGAGCTTCGCGGTGAGAGAAGCAAAAAGAAGGCGGCACGATCATGTCTGCCTTGAGCATATGCTGTTTGCCATCCTGCACGATGAACTCGGCGTGGAGATCATCGAAAGCTGCGGCGGCAGCGTCGATAACCTGAAAGGCGCTCTTGACATCTTCTTCCGCGACCGGATGGAGGCGGTTCCCGATGGCCGCGAGTATGTGTTCCAGCAGACGGCGGGGTTCCAGCGGGTGATCCAGCGGGCGGTGAACCACGCCCGTAGCGCCGAGAAGAGCGAAGTCGATGTGGGCGACATCCTGGCCTCGCTTTTCCAGGAAAAGGAGTCCCACGCCGTCTATTTTCTGACCATGGAGGGCCTCACCCGGCTGGATGTACTCAACTACATATCCCATCATGTGGGCCGGGACGGCTTCCGCGAGGACGCGCCGCCGGACCCGGGCAAGCTGGCCCAGCCGGACCCGAGGGGCAAAAAGAAGGTCAACCCACTGAAGGTCTTTACCACGGACCTGGTGGAGCGGGCGGCCCAGGGCAAGCTGGACCCGCTCATCGGCCGGGAGCTGGAGCTGGAGCGAACCGTGCAGGTACTCTGCCGGCGGCGCAAGCACAACCCGGTCTTCGTGGGCGAGCCGGGCGTGGGCAAGACCGCCATGGCAGAAGGCCTGGCCCAGCGGATCCATGCCGGCCAGATGCCGGAGCTTTTAAAGGACATGCGAATCTACGCCCTTGACATGGGGGCACTGCTGGCCGGCACCAAGTTCCGGGGAGATTTCGAACAGCGCCTGAAGGGGGTGCTGATGGCCCTTAAAAAGAAAAAGAACGCCATCCTCTTCATTGACGAGATCCACACCATCGTGGGCGCCGGCGCCACATCCAGCGGCACCATGGACGCTTCCAACATAATGAAGCCCTTTCTGACCGCCGGCGAGGCTCGCTGCATGGGCTCTACCACCTACGAGGAGTACCAGAACCACTTCGAAAAGGACCGGGCCCTGTCCCGGCGCTTTGAAAAGATCGAGATCCCGGAGCCTTCCGTGGACGAGTCCTTCAAGATACTGAAGGGCTTGAAGCGCTACTACGAGGAGCACCACGGCCTGCGTTACACGGAAACGGCCCTTCAGGCCGCCGCCGATCTGTCGGCCAAGTTCATCAACGACCGGTATCTGCCGGACAAGGCCATTGATGTGATCGACGAGGCCGGCGCCTATGTGCGCCTGTCCGGAGGGGCAAACCGACGAAACATCAACCCGGCGGACATCGAAAAGATCGTTGCCAAGATAGCCAAAATCCCCACCCAGAGCGTCTCCACCACAGACAAGGCCCGGCTGGAGAGCCTGCCGGAAACCCTGAAATCGGTGGTCTTCGGCCAGGACGACGCCATTGCGGCCCTGGTGACGGCCATCAAGCGCTCCCGGGCCGGCCTTGGCTCGCCGGGGCGCCCCGTGGGCTCATTCCTGTTCACCGGCCCCACCGGCGTGGGCAAGACCGAGATGGCCCGCCAGATCGCCGTCAGCCTTGGGGTGGAGTTCATGCGCTTTGACATGAGCGAGTACATGGAAAAGCACGCCGTTGCCCGCCTCATCGGAGCGCCCCCCGGCTACATCGGCTTTGATCAGGGCGGCCTGCTCACAGACGGCGTCCGCAAGCACCCCCACAGCGTACTGCTGCTCGACGAGATCGAAAAGGCCCATCCGGATCTTTTCAACATCCTGCTCCAGGTACTCGACTACGCCACCTTGACGGACAACAACGGCAAGAAGGCCGACTTCCGGAATGTGATCATCATCATGACCTCCAATGCCGGCGCCCGGGAGATGAGCGCCCAGTCCATCGGGTTCGGCAACCTCCAATACGATTCGGAGAGCAAGGGCATGAAGGCGCTGGAGCAATACTTCAGCCCCGAGTTCCGCAACCGCCTGGACGGCATGATCAACTTCAAGGCCCTTGACATCGAGATCATGAAGCGGATTGTGGATAAGTTCATCCGCGAGCTGAACCTCCAACTGTCGCCCAGGAAGGTGACCCTTGCTGTCTCCGAGGCCGCACGGTCCTGGCTGGCCAAAAAGGGCCACGACCAGCGCTACGGCGCCCGCCCCCTGGGCCGGGTGATCCAGGTCGAGATCAAGGACCGGCTCTCCGACGAGATCCTGTTCGGCAAGCTGGAAAAGGGCGGCGAGGTGAGAGTGGACTTAAAGGAGCCGGAGGAGTTGACCTTCGACTTTTCCTGAAACCGGACCCGAGCCGATACAATTTCTGAAACAGGTATCCAGTCCAAGGCTTGACCCCGACGCCTGAAGCCGCCCCCATGCCCATCTTTTTATTAGGAACCCATCTGTCCTTTCCATCCCCCCATCGAGCCCGCCCGGACGGGCTGCTGGCGGTGGGGGGAGATCTTTCTCCGGAACGCCTTATTCTGGCCTATCGCATGGGCATCTTTCCCTGGTTCGGACCGGGCGAGCCCATCCTCTGGTGGTCTCCGGACCCTCGCCTCGTGCTGTACCCGGATGAATTGAAGGTCTCCCGAAGCCTGGAAAAGCTGATCCGCCGGAAACGGTTTCAGATCACCTTTGACAGGGCCTTTGACACGGTTATCCGCGAATGTGCCATTACGCGCCTGGAGACCGGCGAACAGACCTGGATCACCGAGGAAATGGTGGACGCCTACTGCGCTCTGCACCGGGCCGGACACGCCCATTCGGTGGAGGCGTGGCGGGAGGGAGCGCTGGTCGGGGGGCTTTATG
>JAABTE010000144.1 GCA_011390035.1 Desulfobacteraceae bacterium
ACCAGCGGCGTGGCGGCAACCAACTCGGCTGAAACCACCTTCACCTTCAACGTGGGCGGGGTGGCGCCTGGGGATGTGAACGCCGACGGCATGGTTGATCTGAACGACGCGGTCACCGCGCTGCAGATCCTCACCGGGATCAAGCCGCTCAACTACTTCATTGACGCGGATATCAACAATGACGGCAAGATCGGCTTCGCAGAGGCGCTTAACGCGCTCCAGAAGGCAGCCAAGCTAAGATAAACCAGAAAGAGATACCCGCCGGGTCCCCGGGCGTGCGCCGCCGGGGACCCGGTTCCTTTTGACAGGGGCGGATTCATGTGTCATAATGACCCGTAAATCCGCTTTTCTATTGGCGGCGGCTGAACCGTGAGCCGGCGCGCTATGCGACATACAGGATAATCGATGAATCACTTGCAGACGTTCCAGGTATTTCCAAAAATTCCCGAACCCCTCGCCTTTCTCGAAACCCTCTCCAGAAATATCTGGTGGTGCTGGCATCACGACGCGGTTGAGCTTTTCCGCCGGGTGGACCCCCGGCTGTGGGACGAGTCCGGCCGCAACCCCATCGTCTTTTCCACCTATATCCCCCAGAGCCGTCTGGAGGAGCTGGCCACCGACGCCAGCTTTCTGGGGCATCTGCGCCGCGTCAAGGAGCAGTTCGATTCGGAAATCCACGCCCCCCGCTCGGCCACCTGCAAGCATTTCGGCCCCGGAGACACCATCGCCTATTTCTCCATGGAGTTTGGCATCCATGAGAGCATCCCGCTGTTCGCAGGGGGCCTTGGCATCCTGGCCGGCGATCATCTGAAGGCCGCATCGGACATGGACCTGCCCATAACCGGCGTTGGGCTTTTGTACCGGCAGGGCTACTTTCGCCAGTACCTGGACGCGGACGGCTGGCAGCAGGAGGCCTATCCGGAAACCGATTTCTTCCATGTTCCCATGAAGCGGGCCCGGAACGGGAAGGGGCATTTCGTGCGGGTGAGCATCGCCGGGCCGGGGGGGGACATCTTCGCGGATGTCTGGCAGATCCGGGTGGGCAACGCGCCCCTGTACCTGCTGGACACCAACCTGATCGAGAACCCCCCGGAGATCCGGAACATCACCGCCCGGCTGTACGCGGCGGACCAGCGCATCCGCCTGGCCCAGGAGATGCTGCTGGGCATCGGCGGGATGCGCGCGCTGGAGGCGCTGGGGATTCATCCGGTGGTGTGCCACATGAACGAGGGCCATTCGGCCTTCGCGGGGCTGGAGCGGCTGTCCCAGACCATGCGCCGGTATCGCATGGATCTAAAGACCGCCCACGAGGTGGTGGCGCGTACCACCATCTTTACCACCCACACGCCGGTGGCAGCCGGGCATGACGAATTTCCCGCCGACATGGTGCGGCCGTATCTCAAGCCTTTGGAATCCGCCCTGGGCACGGATGTCAATCAAATCCTTTCCTGGGGCCAGGTGGAGGGCGGCCATCCGGACTCGCCCCTGTCCATGTTCGTGCTGGGGGTGCGCATGGCCCGGTACTGCAACGGCGTGAGCAAGCTGCACGGCCTGGTGGCCCGGCGGATGTGGACCCATGTGTGGCCGGACCTGCCCGAGGACGAGGTGCCCATCAGTCATGTGACCAACGGGGTGCATATCGCCTCCTGGATGTCCTATGAAAACGCCCTGCTGTGCGATCGGTACATCGGGCCGGACTGGCGGCTGCACCCGTCCATGCCCGATATCCTGGATCGCATCGACGAGATCTACGACGAGGAGCTGTGGCGGGCCCATGACATGAGCCGGTCCCGGCTGATCCGCACCTGCCGCCGGCTGATGGTGGAACAATACGGCCGCCGAAACGCCCCCAAGGCCATGATGCGGGACGCGGAGGCCGTTCTGGACCAGGACATTCTCACCATCGGGTTCGCCCGGCGGTTCGCCACCTACAAGCGGGCCTTTCTGCTGCTGATGGACCCGGACCGGCTGGAGTCGCTCATCAACTCCCGGGCCCATCCGATCCAGATCATTTTCGCCGGCAAGGCCCACCCGCAGGACAGCGAGGGCAAGGGGCTGATCCGGCAGATCGTGGAGTTCGCCCGGAAGGCGGGCCTGCGCCACCGTCTGCTCTTCATAGAAGATTACGACATCCACCTGGCCCGGCACCTGGTGCATGGCGCCGATGTCTGGCTCAACACCCCCCGCCGGCCCTTCGAGGCCTGCGGCACCTCCGGCATGAAGGCGGCCATCAACGGCGTGCTGAACCTGAGCATCATGGACGGCTGGTGGGACGAGGGCTACGGGCCGGACCGGGGCTGGCGCATCGGCAGCGGCGAGGAATACGCAGACACCGCCTACCAGGACGCCGTGGAGAGCCAGGCCCTTTACAACATCCTGGAAAACGACGTGATCCCCAGCTTTTACGACCGCACCAGCGGCGGGCTGCCCACCCGCTGGATTAAGATGATGAAGGAGTCGATGAAGATGGGCCTCCAGCACTTCTGCGCCCACCGGATGGTGGCCGAGTACGAGGGCCATTTCTACCTGCCCGCCGTCCAGCGGCACAAGGGCCTGATCGCCGACAACGGCCAGGAGGCCGTGGCCCTGGGGCGCCAGTTGGAGCGGCTGCGGCGGCTGTGGCGCCATATCCGGGTTCTGAACGTCCGCCGCCGGTCGGACGGCCCGTTCCGGGTGGGCGAGGCGGTGGACGTGACCGCGGATGTCCATCTGGGGGACATTCGGCCAGACGAGGTGGACGTGGAGCTGTACTTCGGCAGGCTCAAGACCATCGAGACCCTTGCCGCCGGCCAGGTTGAGGACATGGGCGTGGTGGAAACGCTGGACGGGGGCACCCACCGCTACGCCTGCACCATCGACTGCAGGATGGCCGGCCGATACGGGTTCACCATCCGGGTCCGGCCAAGGGGGGACGGCTGGCTGCGGTCCGCCCCCGGCCTGATTTCCTGGGCCTGATCTTTCCACAACCAAGGAGCCTGGACAACATGATACCCAAGACTCGAAACCCCCGGATACTGATCGTGACGCCGGAGGTGACCTATCTGCCCAACCGGATGGGCAGCATCGCCCACTATCTCACCGCCAAGGCGGGGGGCCTGGCCGATGTTTCCGCCGCGCTGATCAGCGCCCTGTTCGAGCAGGGCGCGGACGTGCATATCGCCCTGCCGGACTATCGTTCCATCTTCAGCGACCGTCTGGCGCCCTTTCTCAAAAAAGAGCTGCGCGCCATCAAAAACAGCGTGCCGGAGGACCGGATTCACCTTGTGGAGGACCGGGCATTCTTCTACCTGAACCGCATCTACGGGGACGGGTCGGAAAACACCAAGCTGGCCCTGACCTTCCAGCGGGACGTGATCAACTACATCCTGCCCAGGGTCAAGCCGGACCTGATCCACTGCAACGACTGGATGACGGCCCTGATCCCGGCCCTTGCAAGGGAGCTTGAGATCCCGTGCCTGTTCACCATCCACAACATCCACACCATGAAGGCCACCCTGGCCTACATTGAGGACAGGGGCATCGACGCGGCCGCCTTCTGGCGCCACCTGTTCTTTGACCGGGTGCCCTATTCCTACGAGGAATCCCGAGACGACAACCTCCTCGATTTTCTGGCCGGCGCCATCTTCTCGGCCCACTTTGTCAACACCGTCAGCCCCACCTTTTTAGAGGAGATCATCCAGGGGCGGCACGACTTTGTGGAGGATCAGATTCAGCGGGAACTGCGTAACAAGTATTACGCCGACTGCGCCGTGGGCATCCTCAACGCCCCGGACCCGTCGTTCAACCCGCAAAAAGACCCGACCCTGCCGGAAAACTACGGCCCGGAAAACCACGAGCCCGCCAAGCGGACGGCCAAGCGCCTGCTCCAGGACAAGCTGGGCCTGATCATGGACGACGCGGCCCCGCTGTTCTTCTGGCCCTCCCGGCTGGACAACATTCAGAAGGGCTGCCAGTTACTGGCGGACATCCTGTACAAGGTGGTGTCGGAGCACTGGGACCGCAACCTTCAGATGATCTTCGTGGCCAACGGCGACTATCAGAACGTCTTTAAGGAGATCGCCCGGTTCCACGATCTGAGCAACCGGGTGGCCATCTGCGACTTCGACGAGAAGCTGGAGCATCAGGCCTACGCCGCGTCCGACTTCGTGCTGATGCCGTCGCGCTTCGAGCCCTGCGGCCTGCCCCAGATGATCGGCCCCATCTACGGCGCTCTTCCCGTGGCCCATGACACCGGCGGCATTCACGACACCATCACGCACCTGAACGTGGCAGAAAACACCGGCAACGGGTTTTTATTCGAGATCCATGACGCCGCCGGGCTTTACTGGGCCATCACCGAGGCGATGCGGTTTCATGTCCGGCCGCCGGAGGTCCGGAGCCGGATCATCTCTCGGATCATGCGCCAGAGCGCCGAGAGCTTCACCCATTCGGTCACGGCCCGGCAGTATATCGCGCTGTACGAGAAGATGCTCCAGCGGCCCCTGATCACCGAATACACCCACTAGAAACCGCGAGGAAAGCATTTATGGGATGGGAAGAGCGGACCGCCCGGGCCATCGTTGCCCGGGACCGGTACCTGGAGCCCCACGAGGGCGACCTGATCCGCCGCCTGCATCGCATCCGGGAAACCCGGGATCGGCTGACGGGCGGAGCGGCCGAGGCCGATTTTCCGGATTTCGCAGCCGGCCATGAATACTTCGGCCTCCATCGGGACGGGGACGGCTGGGTGTTTCGGGAATGGGCGCCAAACGCCACGGCCATCCACCTGATCGGGGCCATGACCCAGTGGCGGGAAGAGGCCGGGTTTGCCCTGCGCCGCGTCGATCCGGCCGCAGGCGTATGGGAAATTCGAATGCCCGGAAAGGCCCTCGGCCACAAGGACCTTTACCGGCTGCGCATCCACTGGCCGGGCGGCGCCGGCGACCGGATCCCCGCCTGGGCCCGGCGAGTCATTCAGGATCCTGAAACCCAAATCTTCAACGCCCAGGCATGGTTCCCCCCCAGCCCCTACCAGTGGAAAAACGACAACGCCCCCCTTCCGGACGATCCGCCGCTGATCTACGAGTCCCACGTGGGCATGGCCCAGGAGACGGAAAAGGTCGGCTCCTTTCGGGAATACGCCGACCAGATCCTGCCCCGGATCAAGGCCGCCGGGTACAACACCATACAGCTCATGGCGATCCAGGAGCATCCCTATTACGGCTCCTTCGGGTATCAGGTCTCCAGCTTTTTCGCCGTCTCCTCCAGGTACGGCGCCCCCTGTGAATTCAAGGAACTGGTGGACCGGGCCCACGGCATGGGGCTGCGGGTGATCATGGACCTGATCCACTCCCACGGGGTATCAAACGAGGTGGAGGGACTCAGCCGGTTCGACGGCGCCAAGTGGCAGTATTTCCACGACGGCCCCCGGGGGCATCACATCGCCTGGGATTCCCGGTGCTTCGATTACGGCAAGCATCAGGTGCTACACTTTCTGCTCTCCAACTGCCGGTTCTGGCTGGATGAGTACCATGTGGACGGCTTCCGGTTCGACGGCGTCACCAGCATGCTGTACCTGGACCATGGCCTGGGAAAGGCCTTCGCCGGCTACCCGGACTACTTCAATGAGAATGTGGACGAGGACGCCCTGATCTACCTGGCCCTTGCCAACCGGCTCATCCACCAGGCGCGGCCGGATGCGATCACCATCGCCGAAGACATCAGCGGAATGCCCACGCTGGCCATGCCCGCGGAGGCCGGCGGCATCGGGTTCGATTACCGGTTTCAGATGGGACTGCCGGACCTGTGGACGCGCCAGGTTCGGGATGTTCGGGACGAGGACTGGCAGGTGGGCCATATCTGGCGGGAATTGAACAACCGCCGGGCCGACGAAAAATCCATCAGCTACGCCGAATCCCACGATCAGGCCCTGGTGGGGGACCAGACGCTGATATTCCGGCTCATCGGCGCGGACATGTACCATGCCATGCGCCAGGACGCGGAAAACCCCCGGGTGGAGCGGGGCATCGCCCTGCACAAGATGATCCGGCTGATCACCATCGCCACGGCTGGGGATGGGTATCTGAATTTCATGGGAAACGAGTTCGGCCATCCGGAGTGGATCGACTTTCCCCGGCGGGGGAACAACGGCTCCTATTTTTACGCCCGCCGCCAGTGGCGCCTGGTGGATCATCCGGCGCTGCGGTATCGTCATCTGGGGACGTTCGACCGGGAGATGATCCGGCTGGCCCGCCGGCGGCGGCTGCTGGAGACCCCGTGGGCCGAGCTGCTGCACGAGCATTCAGACGAAAAACTGCTGGCGTTCCGCCGGGGGGAGTTGGTGTTCGTGTTCAACTTTCATCCCCATCGATCCTACACGGATCATTCCATCGCGGCGGCGCCGGGAAATTTCCGAATGGTTCTGGACACGGACGCCAAGCGGTTCGGCGGCCATGGCCGCCTGGCCGAGGAGGTGATTCACTCGGCCGTGGCGGATCCGTCCGGAACGTGGCGGTTGCGCCTTTATCTGCCGAGCCGGACAGGGATTGCGTTGGCGCCTATGGGCGGCGAGGCTTGAAACGCCTTCTCACGCCCCGCCGAACGCCTTGAGCATCATCGGCAGGGCCACAAAGGATCCGATCATGCTGCCCACATTCGTAAAAACCACCACCAGCAGAATCCGGGTGACCTTATTGCGCCAGAAC
>JAABTE010000145.1 GCA_011390035.1 Desulfobacteraceae bacterium
TTACCGCCGATTTTCGGATCGATTTGCCGGGGAACGCCCGCGTCCCGGATCCGGAAGGACAACAAGACCCGGCCGGGCCCGAACCCGACCGGGCGGCCCCTCTTTCCCGCCTGCGGGTGCTGCTGGCCGAAGACAACCCCATCAACCAGCAGGTGGCCATGGAGATCCTGGAGGACGCGGGCGCCCAGGTGGAAATCGCCTCCAACGGCCGGGCCGCCGTGGCCGCCCTGGAGCGGCTGGCCGAAAGCCGACCGCCGGACGTGATCCTGATGGACATCCAGATGCCCGAGATGGACGGCATCGAGGCCACCCGCCGCATCCGAAGCCAGGAACGGTTTCGAGACATTCCCATCATTGCGCTGACAGCCCACGCCATGGTGGGAGACCGGGAAAAATGCTTCTCCGCGGGAATGGACGATTATGTGACCAAGCCGATCCGGGTGGACCGTCTCATCGAGGCCCTCTCCCGCTGGCGGCGGCCGGAGGAGCGGAAAGCGGCGAGCCCCCCGCCGCCCGTCCCCATGGCGGAGGGGGCCGCCGGGGCCCGTCCGTCGGCTGGAGGCCCCACCGGAACCTGCGCCGCCCCGGACCGGCCGGCGCCGGCGAAGCCGGCTTCCCCGGTCCCCGTCATGGACCCGGACGCCCTGGTGGCCGAGGCCCCGGTCCCCGTCATGGACGCGGACGCCCCGGTGGCGGCGGCCCCGGTCCCCGTCATGGACGCGGACGCCTCGGTGGCGGCAATCGGGGGAAACCAGCGGCTGTTTCTGAAAATTTGTCGCGATTTTCTCGATAATCACCGGAACGGCGCCGAACAAATTCGCCAGGCGCTGGAAAAAGGTGACAATGAGCTTGCCTACCGACTCGCCCATACGATAAAAGGAGTCGCGGGCATCTTTGCGGCCCGGGAAATGACGGCCGCCGCCGAGGCCCTGGAGCGGAACCTGCGCGGGGCGGACCGGCGGACCGGCGCCCCGGTTCCCGCGCCGCCGACGGAGCGCTTTGGCGCGGCCCTGGAAAAACTGGTGGCTGCCATCGAAGCCTGCCTGGAACGGCGGCCGCCAGACGCCGACACGGATGCGCCACCCGCGCCGGCCGAGGCGATCGACGCCCAGGCGCTGGTCGACGAGCTGTCGTACCTGCTGCGGCGCAACAGCCCCCGGGCACTTGAAACGGCGCGGCGCCTGGAGGCCGGCGTCGCCCATCCAGAGGCGCCGCCGCTGCTGGCCGGAATGACGGAGGCCATCGATCGCTTCGATTTCCGGTCCGCGCTGGCGTTCCTGGATCAATTGCGCCGCTTGATCGACGCCTCATCCGAGAGGGAGAATCGATGAGAAACAACCGTTTGCATTTTTTTAAAAGATTAAAGCTGTCCACCCGCATCAACCTGGCGGGCATGACGCTCATCCTCTGCTTCATGGGGATCTTTTTCTGGACCAATCAACAGTTCGAGGCCCGCCTGTACGAGGCCCGCCGGAACCAGATCCGCCAGGTGGTTGAAACGGCCAACGGCGTGATAACCCATTTCGCCGGGGCGGCCGAGCGCAACGAGATGCCCCTTGACGAGGCCCAGCGCATGGCCACGGCGGTGGTGAGGGATCTGCGGCACAACGTCAACGAGTATTTCTGGATCACCACCATGGACCATTTCATGGTGATGCACCCCATCGAAGCGGCCGGTATTGAGGGCACCAACGCCAAGGGCCTCAAGGACGCCCACGGCAAGCTCATCGTCACCGAGATGGTGCGGGTGAGCCGGGAACGGGGCGCCGGATTCGTGAGCTACCACTTTCCAAAGCCGGGGGGAAAGGAACCACTGCCCAAGATCTCCTACGTGCGGCGCTTTCCGGGGTGGGACTGGGTCATCGGCTCCGGCGTGTATCTGGATGACGTGGCCGCCCAGGTCAAGGCCATCACCCGGCGGCTGTGGCTCATCTTTCTGGCCATAGCCGGCGTCACCGCCGTCGGCTCCGCCCTGATGGCCCGCTCCATTGTGCGCCCCGTGCGACACATCGCCGACGGGCTGCGCAAGGGCGCCTACCAGGTGGCCGCCGCCTCCGACGAGGTCTCTTCAGCCAGCCAGAGCCTGTCCCAGAACGCATCGGAGCAGGCCGCCGCCATCCAGCAGACATCCGCGGCCCTGGAGGAGCTGCGCTCCATGAGCCGGCAAACCACCCATCTCACCCAGGGGGCCGGGGAGCTGATGAACGAGAACATCGCCAAGTCCGGCCAGTCCCTCAAGTCGCTCATCGAGCTGAACCACGAGATGGGGCAGATCGAATCGGACAGCGGCCGGATGGCCAACATCATGAAGGTGATCGACGAGATCGCCTTTCAAACCAACCTGCTGGCGCTCAACGCGGCGGTGGAGGCGGCCCGGGCCGGGGAGGCGGGCGCCGGATTCGCCGTGGTGGCCGACGAGGTGCGGAACCTGGCCCTGAAGGCAACCGACGCCTCCGCCAACACCCAGGAGCTGCTGGACACCACCATCCGCCGGGTGGTGGGCGCGGCCGGCTCCATCAAGTCCATCAACGCCGATTTCGAGTCTATCATCGAGTCTGCCACCCTCATGGGGGAAAAGACGGACGCCATCACCCAGGCGAGCATAGAGCATGCAAAGGGGCTGGATCAGATCAGCGGCGCCGCGGGGGAAATCGAGGTGGTCACCCAGCAGATGGCGGCCAGCTCCGAGCAGACCGCGGCGGCGGCCCAGCAGCTTTCGGCCCAGGCCGCGGAAATGAAATCCTTCGTGGCCCGGCTGTTGCGGATCGTGGAAGGAACCGGACGGAACAGATCATGATGGAAGACGCCGCCGCCCGCAACCTGCAGAACGTGCTGATCGTCGATGACGTGCCGGCCAACATCCGGATACTGGAGCAGTTGCTCCGGGACAGCTACGAAATCCGGGTCACCACCCGGGGCGCCGAGGCGCTGGAGATCGCCGAAAGCGACGACCCGCCGGACCTGATCCTGCTGGACATCATCATGCCGGAGATGGACGGCTACGAGGTATGCCGCCGCCTGCTGTCCAGCCGGCGCGCCCGGCACATCCCCGTGATCTTCATCACCTCAAGAAGCGAAGAGGACGAGGAGGCCAGGGGATTCGCCCTGGGGGCGGTGGATTACATCACCAAGCCCTTCAGCCCCGAGATCGTCCGGGCCCGGGTAAAGACCCAGATGGACCTGAAGCGCTACCGGGATCACCTGCGCCACAGCAACGAGCGGCTCCGCCAGGAAATCAAGAAGCAGGAAATCAGCATAGATCTGGCCAAAAAGATCCTGGCCTGCGTCAACGGCGCCGCCCCGCGCAACATCCCCCTGAACGACGGGGCCAATCTGTTCGTGGAGGCGGTCTCCATTCCCTGCAACGCGGAGGGCGGCGATCACTACTTTGTGCGGCAGACGCCCGGCCCCACGGGCCCCGGGACCCTGATCAGCCTCAAGGACCAGTCGGGCCACGAGGTGGGCTGCATCCTGCGCAGCATCATCTCGGATCTGGCCCACAGCCGGCTGGCCGGCGAGGCGGGCGGCGACCTCGAAAACCAGATGAGCCGCCTCAACGACCGGATCTGCCGATCCGGCGCTCTGGGCGGCGAAAACTTCTTCACCGCCATCACCGGCCGGATCGACCACGCGGACCTGACCTTCCGGTTCGTTTCCGCGGGGCATCCGCCCTTCATGCTGATCCGGGGCGACAGCGTCACGCCGGCGCCGGCCGCGGCCGATCCGGGCGCCAACATACCGGTGGGCATCGCCGACGGCGTCTCCTTCACCGCCGGCGAGCTGCCCCTTCGGCCGGGGGATCGGCTGATATTTTACACGGACGGCCTGACGGAGATGCCCTTGAAGCGGGGCGGCGCCATGCTGAACACGGCGGAGCTGGCCCTGCTGATCCAGCGGCTGGCCCGGGAAAAGCCGGCGGCCGATGACAGCCCCGCCGGCGCCTCCAACCTGATGTACCGCCTGCTGGAGGCGGTGGCGCGCCTGAGCGGCGAGACCATCCTGCCGCCGGAAGAGGGCCGGAAGGGCGTCAACTCCTCGGACGACGACGTCACCCTGCTGTGCATGGAGGTGGAAAAGCGGGCTTTCTTCGCCGAGGACACCCTCCACCCCGGAGACTGGCGGGATCTGTGCCGGATCATCGATGCCATGCGGCGCAAGATCATGGCGGAAATGGCCCTGCGAGGCTTTTTCGCGCCGCGCAACGCCTTTCAGACCGTGCTGGAGGAGGTGCTGGTGAATGCCTGGATTCACGGCAATGGGCAGGACCCCCGCAAGGCCATCGCCCTGCGCCGCCGCTTCGGCAACGATTTTCACCTTGAGGTGACCGACGAGGGGCCCGGCTTCGACCCGGCGGTCCTGCCCGACCCGACGGTTCGGGAAAACCTGACCAGAACCTCGGGCCGGGGCGTGTTCCTGATCCGCTATCTGGCCGACGAGGTCCGATGGACCGAAGGGGGCCGGCGCATCCACGTCATTTTTCACCGTCGGCGCGTGAAAGATGACTATGAAAAATCACCCGTCAATGATACGATGCCATCGTATGAAACGGATACAACGGAGGAAAGGGGAAATTCAATGGAAATCGCCGTTAAACAAGAAAATGGCAGCGCGCGTTTTGAGATTTCCGGCAAAATCGACGAAACCGGAGCCGAGACCCTCAAACAACGGTTCCGGGAGATCAACCAGCCGGATCTGAAGAACGTGGTCTTTGATTTCCGCAACGTGAGCCACATCGGCAGCGCCGGCATCGGAAAGCTGCTGCTTTTTTACAAGGACCTGGCCCTGAAGGGGGGGCAACTGAAGATTCAGAACGCCTCCCAGACGGTGTATGAGCTGTTCACGGTGTTGAAGCTGGACACGATCTTTTCCATCTCCCGGTCATAAGCCATGAAAGAGTCGAAAAAAAAGAACATTCTGATAGTGGACGACGCGCCGGCCAACATCCGCGTGCTGGTGGAAATCCTTCTGGAAACCTATGAGATCAGCGTGGCCACCAGCGGCGTCGAGGCCCTGGATCTGGCCATATCGGCGGACCCGCCCAGCCGGCCGGACCTGATTCTGCTGGATATCGTGATGCCGGAAATGGACGGCTACGAGGTCTGCAAGAAGCTCAAGCGAAACGACCGCACCCGGGACATCCCCGTGGTCTTTGTCACCGCCAGCACCGATGACGACACCCTCCAGGAGGCCTTCGAGGCGGGGGGCACCGATTACGTGCGCAAGCCGGTGAGCCGCATCGAGCTTCTGGCCCGCATCAAGTCCGCCCTCACCCAGCAGGAGCTGACCCGCAAGCTGCTGGCCGAGGAAAAGCTTCAGGGCGTGCTGGAAATGGCCGGCGCCGTGTGCCACGAGCTGAACCAGCCACTGCAGTCCATCTCCGGCTTCTCCCAGCTTCTGATGATGCAGACCACCGAGTCGGACTCGCGCTACGAGTACATCTCCATCATCAAGGAACAGATCGACAAGATGGGCGAGATCACCAAAAAGCTGATGCGCATCACCCGCTACGAGACGGTCAACTACATCGAAAGCACCCGCATCATCGACATCCACCGGGCTTCCGAGGACGAAATGATCGATGGCGCCCCTGATGGAGATACCCGATGAAGATGGATGCACACACCCGGATGGAGACAAGGGCCGAATGAAACGCCGAACCTTCCTCAAGCTGACCGGGGCCGGCGCGCTTTCCATGGCGGCCGGGTGCGACAATCGGCCCGAAGGCTCCCTTTACGCGCTGGTAAAGGCGCCGGACGACATGGTGACGGGCAAGATCCGCTGGTATGCCGGCACCTGCAGGGAGTGCCCGGCCGGATGCGGCATTCTGGCCAAGTCGCGGGAGGGGCGGGTGGTCAAGCTCGAGGGCAATCCGCTGCATCCGGTCAACCGGGGGGGCCTTTGCATGCGGGGTCAGGCGGCCGTTCAGGGCGTGATGAATCCGGATCGGCTGACAACGCCGCAACTGCGGGTGGACAACGCCTGGCGCCCCATCGGCTTTCCCGAGGCCACGGCCCTTCTGGCCGACCGGATCGCCGCCGCGGCCCGCAAAGGTCCGGGCCGGGTGGCCCTGATGACCGAGACCGTTGGCGCGCCCCTTTACAATCTGTTCGCCGAATCCATGGAAAGATCGGGCGGCCTGCCCCCCCTGGTCTTCGAGCCCTTTGCCTACGAATCCCTCCGGGCGGCCCATCAATTGATCCTGGGCTTTGACGGCCTGATCTCCTATCGGATGGACAAGGCCGACATGCTGGTGGGGTTCGGCGCCGATTTCCTGGAGACCTGGCTCTCCCCCGTGGAGTACGCCAGCCGCTTTGCCGCCATGCGGTCGGAGGCGGAAAGCGGCGCCGGAGGGGGCCGGTTCGTCCATGTGGCGCCCTATCTGTCCCTGACCGGCGCCAACGCCGACGACTGGATCGCCTGTGCGCCGGGATCGGAATCGGCCGTGGCCCTGGGGCTGCTGGCGGCGGTTCTGGAGGCGGGCCGGGGGGATCACCTGCCCGCCTCCCTGGCGGCTGCGCTGAAGGCGGCCGCGGGCCCCTCGGACCCGGAAGCGGTGGCCGGCGCCGCCGGCATCCATCCGGAAAAGTTCCGCCGCCTCGCCGCCCGCCTGCTGGCGGCGAAGCGCCCGCTGATTCTGGGCACCGGCGCGG
>JAABTE010000146.1 GCA_011390035.1 Desulfobacteraceae bacterium
TGGGTGGACAGCCAGGAGGGGACGGGCAGCGTCTTTTCCCTGGTGATCCGGCTTTTTCCCGGAGAGCCCCGGCGGGTGGCGCCCGGCCCGGCCGAGGGGAAGGGGGCGGCGCCGGCCGCGCCGGCCATGCGGATACTGGTGGCCGAGGACAACCCGGTCAACGCCCGGATCATGGTGGCGTTCCTGGAGCGGCTCGGCCATCGGCCCTCGGTGGCGGAAAACGGCCGGGAGGCCCTGGAGGCGCTGAAGCGGGCCCCCTGCGACATGGTGCTGATGGACGTGGAGATGCCCGACATCAACGGGCTGGAGGCCACCCGCCGCATCCGGGCCGGGGAGGCCGGCCCCGGCCCCGCCCGGCTTCCCATCATCGCCATCACCGCCCATGCCCTGGCCGAGTTCCGGGAGCAGTGCGAGGCCGCCGGCATGAACGACTACGTCACCAAGCCCATCAACTTTTACGAGATCAACAACGTCATCGCCCGCAACCTCCCGGCCCCCCCGAGCCCGCCGCAGTCGCCCCGGCGCCGTCCCGAGGGAGGCGGCGTCGAGGGGATCATCGACACCCGGGAGGTTTTGTCCCGGCTGGGCGGCTCGGCGGAGCTGCTCCACCAGATCTTCGAGCTGTTCCTGGACAAGGTGCCCGAGACCGTGGAGCGCCTGCGCCGGGCCATCGAGGCGGGCCAGATGGACACCATCCGGTTCTACGCCCACACCCTCAAGGGCCCCTGCGGCACCATCGGCGCCCAGGTATGCGCCGATCTGACCGGGCGCATGGAGCGGGCGGCCCACGAGGGCCGGGCAGAGGAGATCGGCCCGCTGTTCCGCAGGCTCCAGGCGGATCTGCAAACCCTGATGGGGGCCATCCGAGAGGAGCTGGAATCGCCGGCGGAATGATCCGCCCCATCCCCGGCGCATGGAAAATCCGCGATTTGCCCTTGATTTTTTTCATATAACGGGATATTAATTTCCATTTTTCAGGAGGTGTTTGGGCACGAAGCTTGAAAATCCATGAAGAGAGGAGTTTAAATGACGGAAATGGTGGATAAACTGAGAAACATTGCGCTGGTGGGGCACGGCAATTCCGGAAAGACCTCCCTGGCGGAAGCGATGCTCTTCAAGGCGGGGGCGACCAAGCGCCTCGGCCGGGTCGAGGACGGCAACACGGCCATGGACTTCGAGCCGGAAGAACTCAAGCGAGGCATCACCATCAGCAGCGGATTTCACCAATTCGCCTGGAAAAAACATACGATCAACCTGATGGACACCCCGGGGGACCAGAACTTCTTCTCCGACACCCGGACCACCATGCAGGCCGCGGACGGGGTGGCGGTGGTCATCGACGCCATCGACGGCGTGAAGGTGCAGACCGAGCAGGCATGGGAGTTCGCCGAGGAGTTCAACCTGCCCTGCATGATCTTCATCAACAAGATCGACAAGGAGCGGTCCGACTTCCGCAAGGCCTTTGAAGACGCCGCCGAAATGTTCTCGCCCAAGCCGATCCTGCTGCAACTGCCCATCGGCGCCGAGGCGGATTTAACGGGCGTGGTGGATCTTGTCACCATGAAGGCCTACATCACCGACGAGAACGGCAAGACCACCATGGGCGCCATTCCGGACGACCTGGCCGATGAGGCCGAGGCCGCCAGGGAGGAGCTGGTGGAGAACGTGGCCGAGGCCGACGACGCCCTGCTGGAAAAATACCTCGAGGGCGAGCCGCTCACGGACGAGGAGTTTCTCGCCGGCCTGCGCAAGGGCGTTGCCAGGCGGGCCTTCGCGCCGGTGCTGTGCGGCGCTTCCACCCGGCTGATCGGCATCGAGGCCCTGTGCGATTTCGTGGTGGCCGGCATGCCCTCCCCCGTGGATCGCGGGCCCAAGGCCGGCGTCAATCCGGACAACGACGAGCCCATCGAGCGGGCGCCGGACCCGGACGCGCCCTTTTCCGCCTATGTCTTTAAAACCGTGGCCGACCCCTACGCCGGCCGCCTGTCTATTTTCCGGGTGGTCTCCGGCTCCATCGGCGGCGACGGCAATCTGTACAACGCCACCAAGGAAACCCGGGAGCGCTACAACCAGCTTCTGCGCCTGGCCGGCAAGGAGCAAAAGCCGGCCGAGGGCGCCGGCCCCGGCGACATAGTGGCCGTTGCCAAGCTCAAGGAAACCACCACGGGCGACACCCTGTGCGCCGAGTCGGACAAGATCCGCTACGCCATCGCCGAGCCCCTGCCCAGCGTCATCTCCTACGCCGTTTTCGCCAAGGAGAAGGGCGAGGAGGACAAGGTGTTCCAGTCCCTGTCCAAGCTGATGGAGGAGGACCCGGCCATCAAGCTGACGCGCAACACCGAGACCAAGCAGATCCTGCTGTCCGGCCTCGGCCAGGTCCACATCGAGGCCACCGCGGAAAAGCTCAAGCGCAAATACAACGTGGAGGTGGCCCTCCAGATCCCCAAGATCCCCTACAAGGAGACCATCAAAAAGAAGGTCCGCGTGCAGGGCCGCCACAAGAAGCAAACCGGCGGCCACGGCCAGTTCGGGGACTGCTGGATCCAGATGGAGCCCCGGGAGCGAAGCGCGGGCTTCGAGTTCGTGGACGCCATCGTGGGCGGGGTGATCCCGCGCCAGTACATCCCGGCGGTGGAAAAGGGCGTGGTGGAGGCCGCGGAAAGGGGCATCCTGGCCGGATACCCGGTGGTGGACTTCAGGGTCACGGTGGACGACGGCTCCTACCACGCGGTGGACTCGTCTGAAATGGCCTTCAAGGTGGCCGGCTCCCTGGCATTTAAAAAGGCCGCCGAGCAGGCCGCGGCCGTGCTGCTCGAGCCGATCATGAAGATCACCGTGACCACGCCGGACGACTACACCGGCGACATCATGGGCGATCTGAACGGCAAGCGGGGCCGGGTGCTGGGCATGGACAACAAGGGCAAGAACCAGATCATCATCGCCAACGTGCCCATGGCCGAGTTTCTCACCTACGCGCCGGACCTGCGCTCAATGACCGGCGGCCGGGGGATGTTCACCCTGGAATTTTCCCATTACGACGAGGTGCCGGCCCAGTTGCAGGAAAAGATCATCGAGGAAACCAAGCGGGAGAAGGCCAAATCCTGATCCTTCCCCCCTCCGGGGCGAGCCGTCTGGCGCGGCCCGCCCCGGTTGCCGGGGCCGCCCGCGCCGGAACGCTCCCCCAAACGCGCCAAGGCGAGGTGCCATGTACCCATTTCACACCGGAAAGCGGCGCCGCCACGGTCTGGTCTCGCACCTGATTCTGGCCATCGGACTGTCCGGCGGCCTATCCCTGATCCTCTGGCGGCTGTTCTCGGAAACCCCCGTTCCCGCCGGCTACGCAGTCTTTTCCGCCACCCTGGCCGCGGCATGGGCCGGGGCTCTGGTCATCCGGGGCGTCGTTTATCCCATCGATCGGATCATCGAGCGGACCCACGCCATCGCCCGGGGGGAGTACTTCGCCCCCATCGGCGCCAACGGAAACGACGAGATCAACCGCCTCTGCCGGGCCATCAACGAGATGGGAAAGGCCATCGGCGAAAAGCAGGGGCAGATCAACAGCCGGCGGGACGAGTATAAAACCCTTTTTGAGCAGGTTCCCTGCTTCATCACCGTGCAGGACCGCGACTACCGGCTGCTCCAGTTCAACCGGGAGTTCGAGGAGCGGTTCGACCCCGTGCCCGGCGATTACTGCTACCACGCCTACAAGGGCCGGGACAGCAAGTGCGAGGCCTGCCCCGTGGAGGCCACCTTCCTGGACGGGACGCCCCGGGTCAGCGAGGAGGAGGGCGTCACCCGGGACGGCGTGATGCGCCACTGGATCGCCCGCACCTCCCCCATCCGGGACAGCCGGGGCCGCATCACCGCGGTGATGGAGATGAACCTGGACATCACCCAGCGAAAGCGCCTGGAAGAGAAGCTGGACCGGTCTGAAAAGAAGTACTACGCCATCTTCAACAACATCCCCAACCCGGTCTTTGTTTTGCAAGCCGACACCTTCGAGATCCTGGATGTGAACGAGAGCGTAAAGACCGTCTATGGCTACGGAAAGGCCGAGATCCTGGGCCGGGATTTTCAGAGCCTGTTCGAGCCGGCCGACGCCGAGCGGTGGGTCGCGGCCGTCCGCGACGGGCCGGCCCTCAACCCCGCCATCATGGACAAGGTGCGCCACCGGCACAAAAGCGGCGGGACCCTATTTGTCAACATCCGCGTCTCCCCCTCCGAATACCCTGGCCGAAAGGTTTTTCTGGTGACCACCAGCGACATCACCCGGCGGCTGGAGGCCGAGCAGCAGGTGATCCATGCCGGCAAGATGGCCACCCTGGGCGAGATGGCAACCGGCGTGGCCCATGAGCTGAACCAGCCCCTGACGGTGATCAAGACCGCCAGCAGCTTTCTGATGCGCAAGGTCCGCCGGAACGAGTCGCTGGAGGGCGAGGTGCTCATGACCATGGCCACCGAGATCGACAGCCATGTGGACCGGGCCTCAAAGATCATCCAGCACATGCGGGCCTTCGGCCGCAAGAAGGAGCTGACCACCGAGCCCACCGACATAAACGCGGTGCTGCGCCGGGCCTTCGACATCTTCAGCCAGCAGTTGAAGCTGCGGGAGATCGCCGTGGACTGGCAACTTGACGAGACCCTGCCCCTGATCCAGGCCGACCCGCACCGGCTCGAGCAGGTCTTCATCAACCTGCTGATCAACGCCCGGGACGCCATCGAGGAAAAGTTCGGAGACAGCCCCGCGTCCGCCGAGGAAAAGCGCATCACCCTGGGCTCGGCCCGGACGGACGGGGCCGTGACGGTGGCGGTGATGGACAACGGCATCGGCATCCCCGATCATGTCAAGCAGCGCATCTTCGAGCCCTTTTTCACCACCAAGAAGGTGGGCAAGGGCACCGGGCTGGGGCTTTCCATCACCTACGGGATCATCACAGACAGCGACGGCGATATCCGGGTCGATTCCACCCCGGGGGAGGGCAGCCGCTTTACCATTGAATTTCCCGTTTCAAGGACGGGGAAGGACGCGGCCGGGGAGGTTGCCGGCGGCGATGGCGCCGGGCGCTCGGATGGGAAAGCCTGAGATGGGGCCATCAAAACCGGTGAAAAGGATTCTTCTGGCCGATGACGAGGCGGGCATCCGCAAGGTGCTGGGCATGTCACTTTCGGACATGGGGTACGCCGTGGAAACGGCCGCGGACGGCAGGCAGGCCCTTGCCCTGTTCGAGGCGCGTCGCCACCCCATCGTCCTGACCGACATCAAGATGCCGGCCATGGACGGCATCGCCCTGCTGCGCCGTATCAAGGATGTGCGGCCGGAGACCGAGGTGATCATGATCACCGGCCACGGCGACCTGGATCTGGCCATCGAAAGCATCAAAAACGACGCCACCGATTTTGTAACAAAGCCCATAAACGATGACGTGCTTCAAATCGCCCTGGGGCGGGCGGAAGAGCGCATCCTGATGCGGGCCGAGCTTCGCCGGTACACGGAGAACCTGGAGCGCCTGGTGGCGGAAAAGAGCGCCCAGGTGGTGGAGGCGGAAAAGATGGCCGCCGTGGGCCAGACCGTGGCGGACCTGTCCCACGCCATCAAGAACATCGCCGGCGGGCTAAAGGGCGGAGCCTTTGTGCTGGAAAAGGGCATCGAGCTGTCCGACAAGCAGTACCTGATGGAGGGCTGGCGGATGATCCGGGGCAATGTGGACAAGATCACCAAGCTGTCCCTGGACCTGCTCGATTACGCCAAGAGCGCTCATATGAACTTTCAGCCCTGCGATCCTGACGACCTGGCCCGGGAAGTGGCCGAGCTGATGGAACAGCGATGCCGATCCCACCAGATCCGGCTGCGACTGGATCTGGCCTTCAATCAGCGAGCGAGGTCTGAATCTGAGGCCGAATCCGAGGCCGGCTCCGGAGCCGTCTTCGAATCCGGAGCCGATGTAGCCGATCTTAGTGAGGCGCCGGCCCAGGCGGTGGCCGCCGACGCGGACCGGGCGCTTCCCGACGGACTGATCCGGCTGGACCCGGACGCCATCCATCGATGCCTGCTCAACCTGGTGGCCAACGCCATCGATGCCTTAAAGGGCGATTTTACCCCCGCCGACGGGCAAAAGCGGATCATCATCGAAACCCGAAGGGCGCCGGACGGCGGGGTGGCCTACCGCGTTTCCGACAACGGCCGGGGCATGAGCGAGTCGGTGCGGGAGCGGATCTTCAAAAGCTTTTTCACCACCAAGGGCAGCGAGGGCTCCGGCATCGGCCTGATGCTCACCCAGAAGATCGCCGACGAGCACGGCGGCGCCATCTCGGTGGATTCGGCCCCGGAAAAGGGCGCCCGGGTCACCCTTCGCCTGCCGAAAAACCCCGGCAAGCCGCCGGCCCTCCGCGCCCCGCGATGACCGACATCCGGCTGTCGCCAGATCAACTGAAAGCCGTCTTAGACCTTCTTTCCGCGGGCGGCCTGCTGCTGGACGCGGACCGTCGGATCATCGCCATGAACGACACCGCCGAAACCCTGACGGGGGTGACCGCAGACCAGGCCATTGGCCGCCGCTGCGACGAGACCTTCGCCGGCTACCTGTGCGACGGCAACTGCCTGATGGAACAATGCGCCGCC
>JAABTE010000147.1 GCA_011390035.1 Desulfobacteraceae bacterium
CGCGGCCCAGCGCCTGGGCGCAGGCCTGGCTGGTGGGGGTGGCGATGGACAGGATCAGGTCCGGCGCCTCGCCCATGATCTGGCTGGCGATCTGGGCGGCGGTGGCCATGTTGGCCTGGGCGTTGTGGATCTGGTATGCCACGGGGATCTTTTTTTCCGTCATGTAGTCCTGAAAGCCCTTGAGAACGGCGTCCAGAGCCGGGTGTTCCACGAACTGGCTCACCGAGATCCGGTAAGGGTCGGCGGCTGCGGCCGGGGCGGCCGGCAGGGCGAGGCAGACCAGCAGGCAGATGCAAAGCGATGCGATGGTTTTTTTCATCTCGATTCTCCCTTCAGGTGAAAAAATGGCGCCCCGCCCATTGCGTGGCCGCGGCGTTTCCAGCCTATAACAGAAGGCCGCCGAACTGTCAATGTCCCACCGGTTGACCGCGGTCGAGGTGCTTTAAAAAATGCTTGTAATCTTCTCTCCACTGCGCTATAGGTGCTTTCATAGGTGTTATACTAATGGGCAGTTAAGCGGAGGGAGCGCTCGAATGCAAGTCGGCTGCAAGGGCGCGACGGATATGTGGAGATCTATTATTGACAACCAATCTGGAAATTAAGAATTGAAACTGAAATGATCATCCCCGAAGAAAAAATGACCATCTATAGGGCCGGCGCCCAAAAGCGATGGAAGGCCGAAGCCGAGGATCTCGCCCGGCATTATCAACACCTGTGGGAATTTGCCCGCAACGCCTCCGGTGTGCTGAAAAACCGATTCGGCGCAGAGCGGGTGGCCGTTTTCGGCTCTCTGGTCAACAAAGCCCTTTTCCATCCCAAATCGGATGTCGATCTGGCGGTATGGGGCATGGATGAAAAGGAATATTTCCGGGCGGTCGGCCAACTGCTCTCAATCGCGCCGGGGATCGATGCGGATCTCGTAAGGATTGAAGATGCAAAACCATCTTTGGTTCAACGCATCGAAAAGGAAGGGGTAGAGATATGAAGGCCGATTATCTTGCGTTGAACAGCCGGATCTTTGAAACAATGGCGGACCTGGAAAAGGTGGTCATCCGTTCCGAACTCCTGATGAAAAAGGCCAAAAGCAGTAGCGACGACGGCTATCTGGACGGCGTGGCCCTGAATCTCCACGGCTTCTATGCTGGCGTTGAGCGAATTTTCGAAGACATCGCCAGAACCATCGAAAAATCCGTGCCGTCGGGCCCCCACTGGCATCACGATCTTCTGCTGCAAATGTCGGCTGATGCGGACGACATCCGCCCCGCGGTCATCAGCCGGGAAACCCGGTATTGCCTGAACGAATACCGCGGCTTTCGGCATGTGGTCCGCAATGTCTATACCTTTTCCCTGAAGCCATCGAGAATCCTGGAGCTGACAGAAGAATTGCGGCAATGCTATCAGTTGCTGATCAAAGACCTGAATGAGTTCAGAGACTTTCTGCATCGCGTGACCGATACGGAAATGGGTTGAATCCGAAATTATTAAAAATAGTTGAACCAGGACATTGTCCATGATGAATCAAAAAACGCAAGCGTCGCCATCGACAATGACCCACCCCTGATCCTTCGCCGTTCCATCCCGCTACATATCTTGCCGGTTCCAGTTTCCACCATCCCGACCTGCCATCGGCCCGCCCGCTGTAAGAAAATTTCTGACGGAAAAATCAGAATTCCTCGAATTTACAGATGGCCCTCCGCGGGTGTATCCCTGCATCATCGACGCGAAGCGGGCATCCGCCCCAGGCGGGCGGGCTCCGGGTCGAAATCGGTACGGAAGGGAGGTGACGGCCAGAGCCGCATGAGACCATTCAGGCACCATTGGGAACGGCGTATTCACCAGATGTCAAGAAAAGGAACAGGGGGTTGGGAGGGCCAAAGCGATGTTCGACAAATTGAGTAGGGTGGAAAAATACATTTTTGATGCATGCTCGGTGCTGCTGGTGCTGTTTTATTCCTATTCGGCCGTGCTTCAGCCGGCGGCCACGCAGTACCATCGGGGGATATATGTGATTGTCACCTATGTCCTCGTCTTCATGATGTATCAGTCGAAAACCCGCATCGGCCGTGTGTGGGATTATGTTCTGATCATCGGCTCCGTCGTTTCGGTGGGCTACTGGATCTACAATTTCGAGGCCATCAACTACCGCTCCGGCGCGGAAACGCCCCTGGACATGGCCATCGCCGTGGTGGGGGTACTCATCGGCATCGAGCTGGCCCGGCGGGTGGTGGGCAACGTGTTCGTGTTCATCGGGGCGGGCATGATCGGCTACGGGGTTTACGGCAACCTGATGCCGGAGATCGTCAGCCACGCGGGGGATTCCTTCGTGGGGCTTTGCACCAGCATCTTTTACAAGAGCGACGGCGTGTTCGGCATCATGGCCAACGTGCTGGCCACCTATGTGCTGCTTTTTGTCATCTTCGGCGCGTTCCTGGAAAAGTGCGGAGCGCAGAGCTTTTTTATCGACTTTCCCCTGGCGGCCGTGGGCCACAAGGTGGGCGGGCCGGGCAAGGTGTCGGTGATCGCCTCGGGCCTGTTCGGCTCCATCTCGGGCAGCGCCATCGCCAACACCGTTTCCACGGGCACCTTCACCATCCCCATGATGAAAAAAGCCGGGTTCAAGCCCCACATCGCCGGCGGCATAGAGCCGGCCGCCTCCATCGGCGGCATGTTCATGCCCCCCATCATGGGGGCCGGCGGCTTTATCATGGCGGAATTGACGGGGGCGCCATATTCCCGTATCATGCTGGTGTCGCTGTTTCCGGCGCTGATGTATTTTTTCAGCGTCTTTGTCATGGTCCACTACGAGGCAAAAAAGGACAACGTGGTGGGAGAGAAATCATCGGAAAGCCCCATGGCGATTCTGAAAAAGCAATGGTATTACACCCTGCCCCTTATCACCATCACCATCTTTATGCTGATGGGCTACTCCCCGGGATACTCGGCCATCATCGGCATCGTCACCTGCATTGTGATCAGTTGGTTCCGAAAGGAAACCCGCATTGATCTTAAGGGCTTCGTCCTTGCATCCCGTTCCGGAATGGAAAACAGCCTGAAAATCGGGGCCACCGTGGGCGTGATCGGCGTTATCATCGGTGTTCTGACCTTCAGCGGGCTGGTGCTCACCTTTGCCGACATCGTCATCGAGCTGGCCGGCGGGTCCCTTGCGCTCACCATCCTGCTGATCGCGCTGGCCTCGCTGGTGCTGGGCATGGGCGTGCCCGTGACCGCCGCCTACCTGATCACCGCGGTGGTGGCGGTGCCGGCCCTGACGCACCTTGGCGTCAACGAGATCGCAGCCCACATGATCGTGTACTGGCTCTCCCAGGACTCGAACATCACCCCGCCGGTGTGCATCGCCGCCTTTGCCGGGGCAACCATCGCAAAGGCCAACATGTGGAAGACGGCATTTGCCAGCTTCAAATTCGCCAAGTTTTTGTACCTCGGGCCCTTCCTGTTCGGGTATGTGCCCGGCTTTTCCCTGAACGGCTCCACCGAAGACATCATCAAGACCTTTGCCCTGATCCTGGTCGGCACATATTTTTATGCCTGGTTCATGAGCGGCATCTGGATCAAGAGCCTGGTCCGCTTCTTCAAAAAGGCGCCAGAGATGGCCGGGGCCGCCCTTACGCCCGAGGCGCACCTGGCCATGGACGCGGGGGGGGCAAAGGATGCGGGACTGAACACCCAATGAGACTGCGCATCATTCTTCTGATCCTTGCGCTCCTTGCGCTCCTGTCGGCCTCGTCCGGCGGCTTTCTGTACTACAGCGGCCTCAAGCGCGCCGCCTTTCAGCAGGCGGAGCGCGAGTCCCTGGAGCGCTCGGAGCTGATTCAGAAGAATATCGCCTTCTTTCTTTCGGAAAACATCAGGCCGGCCGGGGCAATGGCCGGCCTCGCCCCCTTTGGCGGCGCACTGGCCCGGCCCGCTCCGGATACCCTGGCGCCGGCCAACGGCCTGCTGGACCACTTCCGGCAAAGCCTGGGCGTGGAGGTGTGCTACCTGTTGGACGCCGACGGCGACACCATCGCCTCCAGCAACCGGGCGGCGCCGGACAGCTTCGTGGGGCAGAACTTCATGTTTCGCCCCTATGTGCGGGAGGCGCTGGCGGGCCGGCCCGCAACCTATCTGGCCCTTGGCACCACGTCGGACAAGCGGGGGATCTACACCAGCCATCCTGTGCGGGGGGATGATCCCCAAACGCCGATGGGGCTGGTGGTGATCAAGGCGGCCATCGACCAGATCGAGCGGGAATTTCGTCTTGACCCGTCCGAGATCGTATTTGTGACGGACCCTTCCACCCTGATCTTCATCTCCAGCCGGGAGGACTGGCGCTATCACACCCTGTCGCCCCTTGCCCCGGCCGTGGCCGAGGCGATCCGCAAGGCCCGCCAGTTCGGCCAGGGGCCGTGGCCGCTTTTGGGGCTGCGCTTTCCGGCGGAAAACCGGGCCCGGGACGAACGGGGCGTCCGCTACCTGTGGCACCGCCGGGAGCTGGACCACTTCCCCGGATGGCGCCTGCACTACCTGCGGGAGCTGGACACCATCTCGGCCCGGGTCCGGGCCCCCATGATCCTGATGACCGGCGAAATCGTGCTGGCCCTTTGCGCGCTCATCGGCGTTTCGGTGGCGCTGCTGTACAGAGAGGCAAGCCGGGAGATTTTGCGGCGGGCCAACGCGGAAAAGGCCCTGCGGGAGAGCGAGGAGCGCTACCGGCGCATCTACCACAACGCCCCGGCCATGCTCCACTCCATCAGCCCGGACGGCCGGCTGACCCGGGTGAGCGACCACTGGCTCCGCGTACTCGGCTACGAGAGGGGGGAGGTTATCGGCCGGCGGCTGATCGATTTTCTCACCATGGAATCCGGCCGGCTGGCGGAGACCGAGGTGCTTCCCCGCTTCTTCAGGGATGGGGCGGTTCACGACATCCCCTACAGGTATGTGAAAAAAAGCGGGGCGACCATCGACACCCTCCTGTCGGCCCTGGGGGAGCGGGACGATGCGGGCAACATCGTCAGCTCCCTTGCCGTGTCTGTGGATATCACCCAGCGCCTGCGCGCCGAAGAGGACCTGAAAAAGGCCAAGGAAGCTTTGAGCGAGTACAGCCGGGAGCTGGAGCGCCAGGTGCGCATCCGCACCGGCGAGATCGCCGGCATCCTGCGCTACACGCCGGACGTGGTCTCCATCAAGGACCTGGATGGCCGCTATCTGACGGTCAACCGCCGGTTCGAGGAGCTGTTCGGCGTAAAGGGCGAGGAGATCCGGGGGAAGCGGGCCGAGGAGTTCATGCCGGAAAAGCTGGCAAGGGAGCTGGCCCGCAGCGACCTGCGGGTGATATCGGAGAACCGGGCCGCGCGAACGGAACACCTGGTGGCCCAGGCCGAAGGCCCCCACGCCTACCTGTCGGTCAAGTTTCCCATATATGACGAGGACGGCCGGATGAGCGCCGTGGGCAGCATCTCCACGGACATCACCGCCCTGAAAAACGCCCAGCGCCGGCTCCGGCGGCTGTCCGCCGGCGTCATCGCCGATCAGGAGCGGGAGCGCCAGGCCATCGCCCGGGAGCTGCATGACGAACTGGGCCAGATGCTCACCGCCCTGCGCATGGAGGCGGTCTGGATCCGGCGGCGGGCGGCGAACCTTGACCCGGCCGTGGCGGGCCGTGCCGACGACATGCGCGCTTTGATCGACCAGAGCATCGAGGGGGTCCGGAGCATCGCCCTGCGCCTGCGGCCGGGCATCCTGGACGATTTGGGCCTTGTGGACGCCCTGGAGTGGTGCGCCAGCGATTTCGAGCGGCGCACGGGCATCGCCTGCATCTTCGCACGGGAGGGGGACGATGGCGCGGACGCCCTTGACGTGGTGGATGGGGCCGCGGCCACCGCCATCTACCGCATCGCCCAGGAGGCGCTCACCAATGTTGCCCGGCACGCCCGGGCGCGGCGGGTGGACCTGGCGCTGTCCATCGCGGGCGGCCGGCTGCGGCTCACCGTGACGGACGATGGTTGCGGCTTTGACCCCGGCGCCATATCCGAAACCCAGGGGCTTGGCATCGCCGGAATGCGGGAGCGGGCCGCCCTGGTGGACGCCGTTCTGGAGGTGCGGGCCATGCCCGGGGAAGGCACCCAGGTCTGCCTGAGAACCCGCAGGCCCAACGGCAGGGCGGACACTCCTTTATCCACAGACGGGTATCCATAAGCGGGGACCCATGAGCGGATATCCATGATCGGGTATCCATGAACCGGTATCCATGAGCCGGTATCCATGAACCGGAAAGCGACAGGCGGCGCATTATGATTCGCGTATTGCTGGCGGACGATCATCATATCGTGCGGGCCGGCCTCCGGCGGATGCTGGAGGAGGCCGAGGACATTGAGGTGGTGGCCGACGCGGCCGATGGCATGGCGGCCCTCCGGATGGCGGCCGGGATTCGGCCCGACGTGGCCGTGATCGACATCTCCATGCCGGGCCTGGACGGCCTTGAGGTGGTGCAGCGCCTGAAGGCAGATTTCCCCAAACTGCCGGTGCTTATGCTCACCATGCACGAGGAGGAGCAGTACGTGGTGCGGGCCATCGAGGCCGGCGCCAT
>JAABTE010000148.1 GCA_011390035.1 Desulfobacteraceae bacterium
CTTTAATATAACATTGTACCTGGGCCGGTGCTTCTTGATCAGGTTCGATTCCAGGATCAGGGCCGCGTTCTCCGTGCCGGTCAGGATCGTGTCGAAGTCGGCGATCCGCCGCACCAGCACGCCGGTCTTCATGTCCGGGTGGCCGTTGGGCTTGAAATAGCTGGCCAGCCGCTTTTTCAGGCTCCGGGCCTTTCCCACGTAAATGATGCGGCCGTCGGCGTCCTTCATCAGATAGACGCCGGGGGCGTCCGGGGAGTCCGCGAGCTTGTCGAGCAGGCGTTGCTGGGTCGGTTCGGTTTCCATGGCGGGGGTAAGATAACGGTTTTTCGGGGGGAAATCAACCCTGACGGGCAATGGCGAAGGCCCCCCCATTAAAGCCGTCGATAATTTTTCCGGCCCCCCGCATTTTTCCCTTGATAAAAACCGACAACTGAGCTATTGAAAGACAATTCATTTTGTGAAGTACAGACACAAAATGGAAGTCAATGCCTTAAAGAACATGTATTCAAAAACTTAAAATTGTTCGAGAGCGGGGCTTCCGCCCGAACACGGAAAGGAGGTGAGCCGCAGGTCGCATTCCGAGGAGAGATCCAGACCCCTTTTAAACAGATCATGGATTCCAAGGAGGAAAAGAGAAATGAAAAAAGTTGCGTTTGTAATGGTGGTCATGCTTGTGGGGCTGTGCCTTGTGGGCAATGTCTATGCGGATGAGAAGCAGAAGGTGATCGATGTCTGCGATAAGGCGGCCGCGGCCATCGCCGCGGACCCGGTGGCGGCATTGTGCGAGATCAACAAGAAGGACGGCCCCTATGTGGATGGCGATCTCTATATCTTCGTTATGAATATGGATGGCGTGATGATTGCCCATCCCATCAAGCCGGCCCTGATCGGCAAGAATCTGACCGATTTCAAAGATCAGGCGGGCAAGGCATTCTTCAAGGAGTTCGTCGAGATGGCCAAGAATGGCTCCGGCTGGGTCGATTACAAGTGGCCGAAGCCGGGTCAGGAAGGCGTGTTCGATAAAACAAGTTATATCCTGATGGTCAAGGACAGCCCGATGTTTGTTGGCGCGGGCATTTACAAGTAACCGTTGCCCTTACACCCGGTCTTTTCCGGATCGGCGGCGGTTCAAACCTTAGTAAACAGGAGGCGTTGCATGAAGAGATTCGCGATGGTGGGGTTGGTTGTGCTGATTGGACTATGCCTGGCCGGAAATGTTTTCGCTGAAAGCGCAACAAAGGATGAATGCGTCGCCAAAAGCAAGGAAGCGGCCCAGATGGTAAAGGACAAGGGCCTGGACGCTGCAAAGGAAGAGATCAGCAAGAAGGACGGCGCCTTTGTGTGGAAGGACACCTATGTCTTCATGATGGACACCGATGGCGTTATGCTGGCCCATCCCATGAAGGCGTCCCTGGTCGGAACGAACATGATGGAGACCAAGGATTCCAAGGGCAAGCTGTTCTTCCAGGAGTTCGCTACCGTGGCCAAGGAATCCGGCGAGGGCTGGGTCGATTACATGTGGCCAAAGCCGGGCGCGACCGAGGATTCGGAAAAGACCAGCTACATTCTGCTGGTGCCGGACACCAATGTGATGGTGGGCGCCGGTATCTACAAGTAAATTGAATGCCTGAAGGAAAGCGATAAAGCGCCGGGCGGCGGCGGGATTTGATCCCGTTGCCGCCCGGTTTTTTTGTTTTCCCGCTAGGCCGTCGTCTCCTCGATGATCGCCTTCAACGCCTGAATCCGGTCCCGCAGCTTCGCCGCCTCCTCGAAGGCAAGATCCCTGGCAGCCTTTTTCATCCGCTTTTCCAGATCTCCGATCACCGTGTCCAGATCCACGTCCGGGTTGTCGTAGCCGGCCACGGCCTCGGCCACCAGCAGTTCCGCCTCCGGGGGCGGGGCATCCTCTTCCCGAGCCAGGTTCATGAACTCGAAGACCGGGGCGATGTTCTTGCGGATGGTGGTGGGCGTGATGCCCAGGGCCGTGTTGTGGGCGGTCTGGATGGCCCGGCGGCGGCCGGTTTCGTCCATGGTTTTCCGCATGGACTCGGTCACCTTGTCGCCATACAGGATCACCATCCCGTTCTCGTTTCGGGCCGCCCGGCCGCAGGTCTGGATCAGCGAGCGGGCGGAGCGCAGAAAGCCCTCCTTGTCCGCGTCCAGCACCGCCACCAGCGACACCTCCGGGATGTCCAGCCCCTCCCGCAACAGGTTGATGCCCACCAGCACATCAAAGGTTCCCATGCGCAGCTCCCGGAGGATCTCCATCCTCTCGATGGTCTTGATGTCCGCGTGCAAATAGCGCACGGCCACGCCCAGCTCCTCGTAATACTCGGTCAGATCCTCGGCCATCCGCTTGGTGAGGGTGGTCACCAGCACCCGCTCGTTCCGGTCCACCCGCTTGCGGATCTCCTCCAGCAGGTTGTCCACCTGGTGGATGGCGGGCCGAACCTCGATCAGCGGGTCCAGCAGGCCCGTGGGCCTGGCGATCAGCTCCACCAGGTTGCCGCCCCCGCGTTCCATCTCGTAATCGGCGGGGGTGGCCGACACATAGACCACCTGGCGAATCCGCTCGGTGAACTCCTCGAACCGCAGGGGCCGGTTGTCCAGGGCCGAGGGCAGGCGGAAGCCGTGGTTGACCAGGGTCTCCTTCCGGGACCGGTCCCCCTTGTACATGGCCCGGATCTGGGGCACGCCGATGTGGCTCTCGTCGATGAAAAGCAGAAAATCGTCCGGAAAATAGTCCAGCAGGGTGGGGGGCGGCTGGCCCGGGGCGCGGCCCGTGAGGTGGCGCGAGTAGTTCTCGATGCCGTTGCAGTAGCCCAGCTCCAGCATCATCTCCAGGTCGAAGCGGGTGCGCTCCTCGATTCGCTGGGCCTCGATGAGCCGGTTTTCGTCCCGGAAGAATTGGATCCGCTCCTTCAGCTCATCGCCGATGGTGGAAACGGCCCGCTCCAGGGTGGCCCGGTCCGTCACATAATGGCTGGCCGGAAACAGGGTCAGGGTTTTCATCTTCCGGATCACCTCGCCCCGGAGGGGGTCGATTTCTGCAATCGACTCGATCTCGTCGCCGAAAAAGTCGATCCGGATGGCCCGGTCCTCCTCGTATGCGGGGAAGATCTCCACCCGGTCTCCCCGCACCCGGAAGACGCCCCGGTGAAAATCCAGGTCGTTGCGCTCGTAGTGCATCTCCACCAGCCGGGCCAGCAGGCGGTTTCGGAGCAGGGTGGCGTCGGTTTTAAGATCGATGCGCATCCCCAGGTAATCCTCCGGCGCCCCGAGGCCGAAGATGCACGAGACGCTGGCCACCACCAGCACGTCCCGCCGGGACAGCACCGACCGGGTGGCGCCGTGGCGCAGCTTGTCGATCAACTCGTTGATGGCGCTGTCCTTGGCGATGTAGGTGTCCGTGGCGGGGATGTACGCCTCGGGCTGGTAATAATCGTAATAAGAGACGAAGTACTCCACCGCGTTGTCCGGAAACAGCCCCTTGAACTCGTTGTAAAGCTGGGCCGCCAGGGTCTTGTTGGGGGCGATCACCAGGGTGGGCCGGTCGATCTTTTCCATGACGCTGGCCATGGTGAAGGTCTTCCCGGAGCCGGTCACGCCCAGCATGACGTGGTGCCGGCCGCCCTCCCGGATCTGGCGCGTCAGGGCCTCGATGGCCGCCGGCTGGTCGCCGGCGGGGGTGAACTCGGAGACCAGCCGGAAGCCGCCGGGCGAACCGGGCATCAGGCGTCCCCGAACTTCCAGACGGTGCCGTCGGGCCGGTCCTCCAGCACGATGTTCAGGGCGGCCAGCTCGTCCCGGATGGCGTCGGCCCGGGCGAAATCCTTCGCCTTTCGGGCTTCCCGGCGCTCGGCGATCAGCTTTTCCACGCGGGCCGGGTCCACTTCCACGTCGGCCTGCTTCAGGGCCAGGTCCTTTTTCTGCTGAAAATACTCGGCTGGGGGCAGGGCGAGCAGGCCCAGGATGTCTCCCATCCGGAGCAGGGCGCCCAGAAGGGCCGGCAGGGTGTTGGCCGCGCCCTCCGGGTCCTCGTCCAGGGCGGCGTTGGCGGCGCGCACCGCCTCGAAGATCACGCCGATGCCCGCGGCGGTGTTGAAATCATCCGCCATGGCCTCTGAAAAGCGCTGCCAGTAATCACCGTCCGCGTTTTCGTCCGATGTTTCCGCTTCCAATGCCGTTGACGCCGCGCCCGAAGCCACCGCCGCGCCCGAAGCCACCGCCGTGCCGCGTGCGCCCGCCTCAGATGGCCCGGCCGCCGGCCGGATGCCGGCCGTCTCGGCGCGCTCGAACAGGGTGTAGATGCGGTCCAGCCCGGAGCTGGCCTCGTTCATGTTCTGGTCGGAAAAATCGATGGGGCTCCGGTAATGGCTGGAGAGCAGAAAGAGGCGCGCCACCTCCGGGTGGTACAGCTTGAGCACGTCCTTGATCATCAGGAAGTTGCCCAGGGACTTGGACATCTTCTCCTGGTTGATGTTCACGAACCCGTTATGCACCCAGTATTTGGCGAAGGGCTTTCCGAAGGCCCCCTCGGACTGGGCGATCTCGTTTTCGTGGTGGGGAAAGATCAGGTCCTTGCCGCCGCCGTGGATGTCGAAGGTCTCGCCCAGGTGCTTCCAGCTCATGGCGGAACACTCGATGTGCCAGCCCGGCCGGCCCTTGCCCCAGGGGCTGTCCCAGGCCGGCTCGCCAGGCTTGGCCGCCTTCCACAGGGCGAAGTCGAAGGGATTGCGCTTGCGCGCGTCCACCCCCACCCGGGCGCCGGCCTCCATGTCCTCCAGCTTCCGGCCGCTGAGCTTGCCGTAGCCCTCGAAGGCCTCCACCGCGTAATAGACGTCCCCGTCAATGGGGTAGGCCATGCCCTTTTGCTCCAAAAGCTGTATGAACTCGATGATGGGGCCGATGAACTGCGTCACCCTCGGCTCGTGGTCCGCCCGGATCACGTTGAGCCGGTCCATGTCCTCGTAGAACTCGGCGATGTATTTTTCCGCCACCGCCATGGAATCCATCCCCAGTTGTTCGGCCCGGTTGATGATCTTGTCGTCCACGTCGGTGAAGTTTCGGATGTAGGTCACATCGTACCCCAGGGCCCGCAGGTACCGGACGATCACATCGAAGACCACCACCGATCGGGCGTGGCCGATGTGGCAGGAGTCATAGACGGTTGGGCCGCAGACGTACATGCGGGCGCGGCCGGGTTCCATGGGCTCGAAGGGCTCCTTGTTTCTGCTCAGGGTGTTGTAAATGCGAATGCTCATGATCTCCTCGCCTGTTCTGGGAAATGGGTGCCGATCCTTTTAGTCGCAACCTGTAATTTTAGGGCCTGGACGGCCAAAATGCAAGTGAAAACGGGATACAGCGTGTCCCGGATTACGCTGATTACGCTTTTGGAGGTTGCGTGGCAAAGGGGGTATTGGCTGTGAGCGCGGGGCTGATGGTTGCAAAGGAACCGGATTCAGGATAAAAAGGTTTAAAGCCGGCCCCAGAGGACGCGCCTCCGTCAATGGCCCCGGAAGATGCAATGTCCGGAACAAATCCTTTATTATAAAGAATCCTTGTGGTTTTCCATGATCGCATTCTTTGCCGACGCCGTCGGCCAGGCGTTCAACTGCGTGGCCATCGGCCAGATCCTCTCTGAAAGAGGCCACCGATGCGTCTTCCTCGGCGACCGCGCCTTTTCCGGATTCTACGAAAGGCATGGCTTCGAGGAGTGCCTGCTGGACATCCACGGATCGGCCGCCGGAGACGCCCACGTTTTCACCGACCATGTCCGGGGCGGCAACGCCGTCTTCGCCCGGCCCGCCATCGAACACATCGAACCGTACATCGTCCCCTATTACGAGTCCATTGTGGACAGCGCCATCCACGCCCAGGCGCCCCTTGCCGAGGCCCTGGCCCGGCTCCGGCCCGACTTCATCTGCGTGGATGACGTGGTCCTGTACCCGGCCATATGGCATCACGGCGTTCCCTGGGCCAGGATCATCTCCTGCGCCGAAACGGAGATCGGGGACACGGAGGCGCCGCCCCATCTGTCCGGCTACGGGGTGGGGGAGCGGGACCTTTGGCCGGCGTTTGCCGAACGGATGGCGGCGGCCCTGGCTCCGACGCAGGCGCGGTTCAATCATTTTCTGGCCGAACACGGGCTGGGGCCCCTGCCTGTGGGGACCTTCATGGATGCTTCGCCTCATATCAACTTCCTGATCTATCCCAAGGCCGTTGCCTTTGACCGCGCCCGGCCCCTGCCGCCGGACCGGTTCGTTTACCTGAACGGCTGCGTCCGCCGGTCCGCGGCATACCGCTATCCGGATTTCCACGCCGATCCGGCCTGGCCCCTGGTGTACATCGGCTATGGCAGCATGGGCTCGGAGCCGGATCTGCTGGCCCGGCAGGCGGCGGCCCTGGCGGGGGCGCCGGTCCGGGCGCTCTTTTCCGTTCCGGAGGATTTTCCCATCCCGGAAAGCGGCTCCGGCAACATCCGGTTCGACACCTTCGTCCCCCAGCCGTCGGCCATCGCCCA
>JAABTE010000149.1 GCA_011390035.1 Desulfobacteraceae bacterium
GAAAGGAATCCTCCGGCCTCCGGACTTGGGGGCCTTATTCCGCGCCGGACGCCGGTGTTTTATCGGACGCGGCGGCTCCGGCGGGGGGCCGGGCGGTCAAAAACGCGCCGATGGCCGCCCCGGCGTCCGTGATTTCCGTGGCGGCCGAAAGGTCCTGGATGGCCTCCCAGTGATCCCGAATGGCCTCCGGCGTCGGTGGCGAGGCCGCGTCTCCCAGCCGGACCGCCGGCCCGGTGAGCAGCGCCGCCCGGCTGAAGCAGCCCATGCCGGCGTTGTAAATTCCGCCGGTGACGGGGCACGCCTCGCCGGACAGGAACAGCGCCAGGGGCGAGACCAGCTCCGGCGGCATTTGCCCGGCCAGGTCAGGGGGCAGGATACCCTCGGTCATCCGGGAGATGGCCACCGGGGCCACCGCGTTCACCCGGATGTTATAGTTGGCGCCCTCCAGTTTCAGGGTGTTCATCAGGCCCACCAGGGCCATCTTGGCCGCGCCGTAATTGGCCTGGCCGAAGTTGCCGTAAAGGCCGGCCGCGGAGGTGATCATCAGGATGCGGCCGTATCCGGCGGCCTTCATGGCGGCAAAGGCCGGCCGGGTGACGTTGTAGGCGCCGCTCACATGCACATCCAGCACCGCGCCCCACTGTTCCGGGGCCATCTTGGCAAAGCTCTTGTCCCGCAGGATGCCCGCGTTGTTGATCAAAATGTCCAGGCTGCCGAGGGCGTCAAGGGTTTCCCGCACGATCCGCTCTCCCGTGTCCGGAGTGGACACGGAGCCGTGAACGGCGATGGCCTCGCCCCCGGCGGACCGGATCTCTTCCACCACCCTTTCCGCGGCGCTGGGGCCCTGGCCCTCCGGGGCCGGAAGGTCATTCACCGCCACCTTGGCCCCCCGCTCGGCCAGGGCCAGGGCATAGGCGCGGCCCAGGCCGCCGCCGGCGCCGGTGATCAGCGCCACCCGCCCGTCGAAGCGGATGGGGTCGGCCTCCGCCTTCCGGGGGGCGCCGAATTCGGCCATCCCCCGGTCGATGATCGTTTCGCCCGTCTCGGCGTTCACCACCCGCCACGCCACAGTCGCGGCGCCGGTGTGGGCGCCGGCCTTTTCCCGCGTCTCCGGGTCGGGGAGATTTTCACCGGACCTGTCGGCGTCATGGGCCGGTTCCAATTTCCATATCCGGGTTTCGATGGGGGTGTCCGGATAAAGGGGGGCCGAGAATCGGCACCGGATTTTTCGCAGCCGGTCCGCCCGTCCATCCGCCATGGTCCGGAGCAGGGCGCGGCAGGCGTAGCCGAGGGTGCAAAGGCCGTGCATGATGGGCTCTTTAAATCCGGACCGGCGGGCGAAATCCGGGTCCGCGTGCAGGGCGAACAGGTCTCCCGTGAGCCGGTAGAGCAGGGGCTGGATCTCGGACGGCCGGTCGGAAACGACCACATCCGCCGGCCGGTCCGGAAACGCGAAGGGCGAAGACGGCGCGTCCGGCCCGCCGAATCCGCCGTCCTTTCGGCCGAAGATCCGGGTAACGCCGGTGAAAAGCGGCGTGCCATCGGCCCCATGGGTCTTGCTGCGGGCCACGACCAGGGCGCCCTTGTCCGGCCCCTTGTCGAAGATGTCGGTGATCCGTCCCTCGGTGATCAGCTCGCCAGCCACCGGAATGGGCGCGTGAAAGTCCATCTCCTGCTCGCCGTGGAGAATGCCGGCCGGGTTCAGCCCCGCCTTGCGGGCCACCGCCCAGAAGAAATCGAAAACGGCGGCCATGGCGAAGGTGGGCAGCGTTTCCAGGTGGTCCTCGTGGCAGTAGCGGCGGTCCTTGAATCCCGCCCCCACCGACAGCCCGTAAAGGGCCACATCCTTCCAGTCATATGTTTTGCGAATGGGGCCGATGGGCTTGCCCACGGCGTCCTTTGATACGGGCATGGCGCCTCCTGGTGATCCGGTGATGGATTGAATAGGGCGGCCGGCCGGCGGGAGGGCCGCCCGATGGATAAAGTGATTTTAAATCAGATCTTCTGGCTCGCCTTCTCCCATTCCTCGACCTCCGTGCCCTCCTCCACCTCTTCCCAGCCGCTGAACATGGCGGCCACATGGGCGGTGAGGGAGTGGCCGGTGGTGGTCATATAGATATGGATCACCAGGAAGGACAGGATCAGAAAGGCCAGGGCCGTGTGCAGCGCGGCCACCGCGGCCAGGCTCAGGCCCGAAAGGCCCCATTCGGGCCAATTGTTGTAGGTGTAGTAGAGCAGCCCCGTTGCCATCTGCGCCGGCAGCAGGATGGCCGACAGGCCCATGTAGGTGAGCCGCTGGAGCGGGTTGTGCTTTGCGTCCCTGGCCTTTTTCACCGGGTGGGGCTTTCCCTGGAAGATGCCGATGGCGTAGTAGCGGGCCACATCAATGAGCTTCCGGGTGGTGGGGGTGTACTGCCGCCATTCCCCGGTGGTCAGCAGCCAGAAGACGATAAAGACGTAAAGCACCAGCCACGCGATGCCCAGCCAGTTATGCCAGGCCACGGCAGTTCCGTACCCCATCAGGCTGTAGGTGCCATGCGCCTCGAAGCCCGTTATCAGCAGGAATACGATCAGGATGGCCTGGGCCCAGTGCCAGAACCGCTCGAACTTGGAATAAAGATAGATTTTTATTTTGTTGGCGCCGTTATTCATGGTCGATTACCCTCCTTCCGATTGTTGCCCTTCATGATGATCCGGCCCAGTCCGTGGAGCAGGGCGCCCGCCAGGGATAGCAGCACGATGCCCCATCCGGCCATGTCCAGTATATCCATCCGGTCCCGGCCGGGCATGTAAATGCCGGTGAGGCCGGCCAGGCGGCTTTGCCGGGAGTGGCAGGCGGCGCAGTCGAGGGCCTTTTCCTTTGGCGCCACCATGTGCGTCGTGGGAAAGACGTAGGTGGTTTCAACGAAGTCGTATTCTCCGGAAAAGGGCAGCCCGGCATAATCCATGCCCTTTTCCAGGGCCAGCTTCCAGTCGAAGTTGCCCCAGAAGGCGCCCGTCTCCTTCTTGCCGAACAGGTGGGGGATGAGCAGGGTCTTGTTGACCTTGTCGTAGGGCTGCTTGCCCCCATGCACCTTGAACGGGTGGATGCGGGAATCCGGATCTGCCGGCTCGCCCAGGGGCCAGCTCACGGGCACCACGCCGGTGGGATCGATTACGTCTTTGGCCGTCAGTGTGGAGATGGCGCCGTTGAACCAGAAATATTCGGGCGTCACGTCCTTCTCCCAGCGGAAATCGCCCTTTTTCATGTCGAATGAGGGCTTGCCCAGCGGGCCCATCACCTTTTGCTCGCCATCCCGCTTCTTGCCGGCCGTGGACCAGTCCCACCACATCTTGGTGGGGTTTACGCGGGCGAACTCGGGGATGTGGCAGCTCTGGCAGGCCACCTTGTCGGTGTGGTCGTTGGCCTTCTGGCCCCGCTTGTGGGGGGTGGCGCCGTGGCAGGACTCGCACCGGATCTTGGGGATCATGTCGTCCTCGATCAGGCTCTTGCGGTGCGGCACGGCCGGCGTGGCGTAGATGCGGCCGGCGATCCGATGCTCCTCTGTGGTGTGGCACCGCACGCAGTCGAAGTTCTGGCCGTCCACGCCCATATGCACGTCCAGGGCCTTGCTGGGCTTGAACATGGAAGAATCCATGTCTCCGTGCTTGACGCCGTCGCCCCCGCCGCCGTAGAAATGGCAGCCCCCGCAGTTATTGCGGGTGGGGCGGCTGACGCTCTGGGCCACCTTGTTCCAGTTGGGGGGCATGAAGGTCTCGCCGCTTTCCGGAAAGACCGTGGGCTCGTCCACCACATGGCCGGCCTTGGTTGGAAATTTCTTGTAAGTGCCTGTCTGCTCATGGCATACAAGGCAATCCACCTTGTCTTGCTGGGCCAGGTCGAAGGTCTTGTCCTTCCACCCGTACCCGGCGTGGCAGGAGGTGCAGCGGGGCTCGTTGCTCTGGATGTTGATGCAGAAGTTGTTGATGGACAGGCCGCCCTTGCCCACATCGCTGTCCTTGGGGTCCCGCCAGGTCCAGTGGATGGTCTGGTGAAACTGCAGTGCCGATTCATTGTGGCAGGACAGGCAGGCCCGGGTCACCTCGGGGCCGGACTTGAACTCCTGGTTGAGGGTGTCGAACCGGGAGTGATCCGCTGTGGTCCACCTTTCGCGCTCCATTACGGCCTGGCGGGCCAGGGCGCGGCCGGGGGCGTCGCCCAACTCGGCATCTTCCGCCGGCGCGGCGCCCGGAACCATCAGGAACAAAACGGCCAGCGGCCAGATCAGAATTCGTGGCATTGTCCCTCCATTTGTTGGGGTTAAAAAAGGATGGCGTTCCGATGACGCGCATCGCCAGGAACACTATAGCAGATTTCATGCCATTCTGGAGCGGAATCGAAAAGGGATAATTTACAAGAATAATATTATACCAACCGAACGGTCGTGGCAACCCCAAAATCCCTCCGCCGGCCAACGGGCGGGCGTTTGGCGGGGCGCCCGGCGATCCGGATCGGCGGAGGGGGCGGGCAATGGCAGGGCGGGCCTTGCATGGCAAACCGTTAATCTTTATATTAACACCGTAAATTAACGATTAACATTCCGCGCCATCAACAGGACCCCGGAGAGATCATGAATATATCCGAACACTGGAAGACGATTTTCGACACCCTTCAGGACGCCCTGCTGGTGGTCGATGCCGGCGGCAACATCGTGGCGGCCAACCCGGCCGCCGAGCGCACCACCGGCTACGCCCCGGACGAGCTGATCGGCCAGTCCTGCCGGATTCTCAACTGCAACGGCTGCAAGATCATCGGAAAGGGCAGTTGCGAGCAGTGGTGCGGCCTGTTTTCCCAGGGGGAGAGCAGGGCCAAGCGATGCACCATCACCAACAAGAACCGGCGAATGGTCAGCATCATCAAGAACGCCAGCGTGCTGCGGGACAGGAACGGGGATATGATCGGCGCCGTGGAGTCCCTCACCGACATCTCCGAGATGGTTCGGCAGCAGCGGGAGATCATGGCCCTGCGCAAGGCCTGCCGGGTGGACGAGCCGGATCACGGCATCCTGGGCCGGTCTAAGGCGGTGCGGCGGATGATCGCGCTGATCGAGAGCGTGGCCCTGACGGACGCGCCGGTGATGATTCAGGGGGCCAGCGGAACTGGCAAGGAGCTGGTGGCCCTGGCCATCCACGAAAGCGGCGACCGAAGGGACAAGGGGTTTATCCGGGTCAACTGCGCCGCCCTCAACGAAAGCCTGCTGGAAAGCGAGCTGTTCGGCCATGTGAAGGGCGCCTTCACCGGCGCCGAGCGCGCCCGCATCGGCCGTTTCGAGGACGCCGATGGGGGCACCATCCTGCTCGACGAGATCGGCGATATTCCGCCGTCCATCCAGGTAAAGCTGCTTCGGGTGCTGGAGCAAAAGGAGGTGGAGCGGGTGGGCGACCACCGGCCCATACCTGTGGACGCGCGCCTGATCACCGCCACCAACCGCAACCTGGAGCAGATGGTGGCCCATGGGCAGTTCCGGGAGGATCTGTTCTTCCGCGTCAACGTCTTTCCCATCCATTGCCCCGAGCTAAAGGAGCGGCTGGACGACATCCCCCTGCTGGTGCGCCATTTCATAGACGCCAAGGCGGAAAAGACGGGCAAGCGGCCCCACCTGTCGCCGGAGGCCATGGGCACGCTGCAAAGCTATCACTGGCCGGGCAACATCCGGGAGCTGCGAAACGCCGTGGAATACGCCCTGGTGCTGTGCCCCGGAGACCGCATCGACCCGGCGCACCTGCCGCCCAGGGTGCGCCGGGCCTCTGAGCGCGGCCCCGGCCCATCCGGATTCGCCATGGAATCAGGGCAAAAGGCGGAGGGAAAGACCACTGGGGCCGGGGGCGTTCCCGCTGGCGGGACAACAGAGCGCGAGGAGCTGCTGGCGGCCCTGCGGGCGGCGGGGGGCAATCAGACAGAGGCGGGGCGCCGGCTGGGGGTGAGCCGGGTGACGGTCTGGAAGCGGATCAAAAAGCACGGCGTCAATCTGGACCGGGACCTGCGGGCGGCGGCAGAGGCGCCAGCCCCGAGGCAGAGATCAGTTCCGCGATAAAGCTGCCCACCGCCACCTTGCTGCTGATGCGCACGGGGATGCGCCGGGCGTCCGCCGTCACCCACACCTGGACGGTGGCGTCATCGCTCTTTTCAAACACGCCCCCCACATGCTCGAGTTCCGGCTCTATCAGGAAGGTGTCGAAGGATTGGCCGCTGACCTCGATCGTCTCCCGGCGAACCACCGTGGCCCGGCCCATCACGTTCTTCTTTCCGTCGGTGACGGGCCGCTGGGCCACGGCCCCAGGCGTCAGTGGGATGGTGCGCACCCAGAAGAAGGCGGACAGGGGGTCGAAGGTGCCGGGCATAAGGGGCAGCGGCTCCCGGGGGTTGCCGAAGTTGGTGTAATGGGCCAGGCCCGCGTCCCAGTCAAAGCGCACCACGATATCCCGATGGGTCTTTCCCTCCAGTTGCTGTTTTTCGTACCGGAGGG